>RFGN01000206.1 GCA_003696645.1 Gammaproteobacteria bacterium
CAACTGAAAAACATCGATCTGGCAGGACAACTCTCCAGATATCTGAATCGTTCCGTCTGCGTACAGAATGATGCCCTGTGTGCTGCCATCGGGGAACAGCACTATGGCGCTGGACAGGGAATTACCGATCTGATCCATGTTACCCTGGGAACAGGTATCGGCGGTGGCTTGATCATCAATGATCGACCCTATTTTGGCCGCGGCGGCATGGCCATGGAGATTGGCCACCTGCAGATTGAATCAGGAGAGCCTGCCAGACGTTGTGGATGCGGTCAGTCTGGCTGTCTGGAGGCACATGCTTCGGCTACTGCTCTATCCAGGCAATATCAGGAATCGACTGGAAAAATGCTCACGGGCGAAGAACTCTTTCAGCAGGCAGAATCCGGCGACCATTTTGCAAGACAGCTATTTGAAAAGGCCGGAAACTATCTTGGAATGGCACTTTCCCACTGCGTCAAGATTCTCGATATCCATCACATTACCATCAGTGGAGGCCCGATCGGGGCCTGGCCTCTACTTTACCCTCACCTGATTGAAAGTCTTCGATCCCGGGTGCTCGCGCCACAACGACGAGCCATTCAGGTCGTGCCATCCAGTCTCGACGATCAGGCAGGCATTCTTGGTGCCGCTGTTCTCGCCCTGACACCTTCCATATCACATCCCGGATAGCTTCAAGGGTTGCAGTCGCCAGATTTCCCGGTTGTATTCCTGCATGGTCCGGTCAGTGGAGAACATACCGCTATTGGCAGTATTGAGAATACTCATCCGCAACCATTTCGTCCTGTCCTGATAGGCCAGCGCGGCCTTTTTCTGTGCATCAACATAGGAACGAAAATCTGCAGCTGTCATCCACGGATCGTGTGGGCTACGAATGGACTCCAGGATGGGATGGAAGATGCCTGGTTCACTGGCACTGAAGACATCCTGTTCCAGAGCAGTGATCACCTTCTTCAGATCGGTATCGGCCTCAATGATTGCAGAAGGATTGTAGTGCTGGCGCGCTGATTCAACCTCTTCTTCCGTCAAGCCGAAGAGAAAGAAATTTTCATCTCCTACCTCTTGCCGAATCTCGATATTGGCCCCATCCAGCGTACCAATCGTCAGGGCTCCATTCATCATGAATTTCATGTTGCCGGTTCCTGATGCCTCCTTTCCTGCCGTGGAGATCTGTTCGGAAAGATCCGCAGCCGGAGCAATCAGTTCCATGGCAGAAACCCGATAGTTGGGATAAAAAGCAACTGTCAACAAACCCTTTGCATTTGGGTCATGATTGACAACCTCAGCCACGTTGTTTATCAGCTTGATGATCTGCTTGGCCATGTAATAGCCTGGAGCAGCCTTGCCACCGATAAGGACACAACGCGGTGTCCAATTCTCGGTATCCCCTTCCTGGATTCTTTGATAAAGATGTATGACATGAAGTATATTCAACAACTGGCGCTTGTACTCATGGATACGCTTTACCTGCACATCGAACATGGCATGTGGATCAAAATCGATACCACAAACCTTTTTGACATTTTTGGCAAGACGCTGCTTGTTCTCAAATTTGCATGCCGACCAGGACTTCTGAAAATCGGGGTCTTCTGCGTAACTTGACAGCTGATGCAGCTGTTTGAGATCGGTCACCCAGCCCTCGCCGATGGTTTCACTGATCAGCCGAGTCAGGGGTGGATTACACCAGGCCATCCATCTGCGCTGCGTTACCCCATTGGTCTTGTTGTTGAATTTTTGCGGCCACAGGGCATGAAAGTCTGCAAACAGACCAGATTTCAACAATTCGGTGTGCAACATGGCCACGCCGTTCACCGAAAAACTTCCGATAATCGCCAAATGTGCCATGCGGACATACTGTACCGGACCTTCCTCAATAATCGACATCCTGGCCAACCGATCCAGATCACCAGGCCACTGTCGCTCCACTTCCTTCAAAAATTTCTCATTGATGAGGTAGATAATCTCGAGAAGTCTCGGCAACAGTCTGCCAAACAGATAGACTGGCCATTTCTCCAGGGCCTCGGGCAACAGGGTATGGTTGGTATAGGCCATGCATCGGGTGGTAATCTCCCAGGCATCGTCCCATTCCAAACGATAGACATCTACAAATAGGCGCATCAACTCGGCGACGGAGATGGTTGGATGCGTGTCATTCATCTGGAAGCAGTTCTTCTCGGCAAATTGGCTGAAATCTGCTCCGTGCTCCGAAACCCAGTGTCGCAATACGTCCTTGAGGCTCGCTGAGGCCAGAAAATACTGTTGACGAAGACGCAGCTCCTTGCCGTTTTCACTGGCATCATTGGGATACAGCACCATGGTGATGTTTTCGGCCTCATTCTTGGCGGCCACAGCTTCCGAATAACTGCCTGCATTGAAATCATCCAGATCGAATTCATCCGTTGCCGAGGCCTTCCACAACCTCAGTGTATTGACCATGCCATTCCGATAACCCGGAATGGGAATATCATAGGGAACAGCCAGAACATCATGGGTATCGACCCAGCGCACATGGAGGTTTCCGGCATGATCATGGTATTGTTCGGTTCGACCACCGAAGTGAATACACTGGGTAAATTCGGGGCGTTCAATCTCCCAGATATTGCCATATCTCAACCAGTGGTCCGGAGATTCAACCTGGTAACCGTTACGGATACTTTGTTTGAACATACCATATTCATAACGAATACCATACCCTGTTACGGGCAACCTCAGAGTGGCACAACTATCCAGAAAACAGGCCGCCAGTCGCCCCAACCCCCCATTGCCCAAGCCTTTATCCAGTTCCTCCTCGATCATCTCCTCGATATCCAGACCCAGAGCATGCAGGGCCTCGGTAACGGCGTTTTCAAGCCCCAGATTGAGTACGGCATTGCCCAGTGCACGCCCCATCAGAAATTCCATGGAGAGATAATAGGCCTGACGGCCCTCCTGTTCGAGCATGGCCTCTCGTGTATCCTTCCAGCACTCCATCAGGCGATCACGGATGGTATAGGCCAGTGCCTGATATTTGTAGTGGCTGAATTGAGGTCCACCATCCTGACCAAGTGTCCGGACAAAATGCCGTTGAATCCCACTGATCAGATCATCACAACTACACCCCACCCTGGGAACATCGGTAATATCAATCTTTCCTTTCTGTCTGCTCATATCTGAATGTTATTCTTTGCACATGACGTTAAACTTTTTCTCTGACAATCAGTCGTACCGGGGTTGCAGGATGACACAGGCCAGCGGAGGCAGTACCATTTCGATCGTATGATCAAATCTCGACCAGGATTCGGGGATACTCTCCACAACGCCTCCATTTCCAAGATTGCTGCCGCCATAGATCTCCGCATCACTATTGAAGATCTCCCTGTAGGTACCGGCAATCGGTACACCTGTCCGGTAATGATGGTGTGGCACCGGCGTCATGTTGACAACAATCATCAGGAAATGCCCCTGACGGTCCTTTCGTATAAAACTGAGCAATGACCGACTGGCGTCATCGCAATCAATCCACTCAAAGCCACTGCCATCAAAATCCAGTTCATGAAGTTCAGGATAATGCCGATACAGATTATTCAGATCCCGGACCAGATGCTGCAGGCCCCGGTGCGGCATATAATTGCTCTGATCCCAGGCAATGGATTCCTGGTAGTTCCATTCCTGCCATTGTCCAAACTCTATCCCCATGAATTGCAGTTTTTTTCCTGGATGGGTAAACATGTAGGTATAGAGCAACCTGAGGTTGGCAAACTTCTGCCAATCATCGCCTGGCATCTTGTCAGGCATCGATCCCTTGCCATGTACCACCTCATCATGTGAAAACGGCAGGATAAAATTCTCGGTAAAGGCGTAGACCATGGAAAAGGTCAATTCATGATGATGATGTTGGCGGTGGATAGGATCCCGCGACATGTAGGACAGGGTATCATTCATCCAGCCCATATTCCATTTCATGGTAAAACCCAGTCCACCCATATCGGTTGGCCTTGACACCATTGGCCACGAAGTCGATTCCTCAGCCATGGTCACAACACCAGGAAATCTCTGATGGACAAGACAGTTGAATTGCTTCAGAAATTCAACTGCCTCCAGATTCTCGCGTCCTCCATGAACATTGGGCAACCATTCTCCAGGTTCTCTGGAATAATCCAGATACAACATAGATGCCACGGCATCGACCCTCAATCCATCTATATGGAACTGATCGAGCCAATAAAGTGCCGATGCAATCAGAAAGTTTCTAACTTCATTGCGCCCATAATTGAAGATATAGGTTCCCCAATCCTTGTGTTCGCCCAGCCTGGGATCCTCATGCTCGTACAGTGCAGTGCCATCAAAGCGCGCCAGTCCGTGTTCATCCTTGGGAAAATGGGCCGGAACCCAGTCCAGAAATACCCCTATATCATGCTGATGACAAAAGTCCACGAAGTAGCGAAAATCATCCGGGTTGCCGAATCGACTCGTTGGTGCGAAGTATCCGACTACCTGATACCCCCATGACCCGTCGAAAGGATATTCAGTCACTGGCATCAACTCGATATGGGTATATCCCATCCATTGACAGTACTCCACCAGCTGGTGCGCCAGTTCCCGATAGTTCAGAAATTGGCCATCCTGTTTTTTCCAGGAACCCAGGTTGACTTCATAGATGGAAAGGGGGCGATCGAGTGCCTGTCTTTCAGGCCGTTGCCGGATCCATTTCTCATCCTGCCAGCAATAATTTCTACAGTCATGAACGACACTGGCCGTAGCGGGACGAAGTTCCATCTGCTGGGCATAGGGGTCAGTCTTTTCTAGAAGCGTCCCATCCTGCGTACGGATCCGATATTTGTATACTTCGCCTGCTGTCAAACCCGGGATGAACAATTCCCAGACTCCAGAACTGCCTCGGCAACGCATGTAGTGGGCACGCTCGTCCCAATGATTGAAATTTCCTGATACAGCCACAGCCCTGGCAGAGGGTGCCCAGACAGCAAACGACACCCCACTGACTCCCTGATGGATCCTTGGGTGCGCTCCCAGGATCCGATATTTCTCGTAGTGGTTGCCTTCGCCGATCAGATGAAGATCCAGGTCACCGAGAACGGGGCCAAACCGATATGGGTCCTGCAGAATATAAGTATCACCTGCCTTGTCCTGTACACGAAAATGATAAGGGATATCCATAGTGCCTTCAGGCCAGACACAGACAAAAAAATCCGTTCCTTCGATACGCTGCATGGGCCGTTCCTCCTGGCCTTCAGGAACCAGCCATATGTTCTCCATTCTTGGCTGAAAGGTACGGACGATCACCTCATCCTGTTCTGTCTGATGACGTCCCAACCAGGAAAAAGGATCGTGACAACATCCATTCTGGATGGCTATCGCTTCAGGGGGCAGGGAATAATCAGAAGTGGTCATGATAATCAGGTAATCACTGTTGGTTCATTTCTACCGGACAGGGCATGCAGGTCAGAGATCTCCAGTGACAGGTCGATCAAGTCCTGCAAGGCCTCCTGTGGGTTCATGTGGATATTGCCTTGCCCATCGACATAGGCCTCCAGATAGATTCTCAATGTGGCCCCATGGGTTCCGGTTCCGGAACGACGAAAGATGATTCTTGATCCATCCTCGAACACCACCCGAAGTCCCTGACCTTTACTGACACTGCCATCCACAGGATCGGTGTAGCTGAAATCATCACAAACACGAATGGTCCGGCCAGCGTGTTTTTGACCGGAGAGACTGGCAAAGGAATCCTGCACCTTTGTCATGACCTCCTGTGCGGTCTCAGATTGCAGGTCTTCATAATCATGTCGGGAAAAATAGTTGCGACCGAAACGCCGCCAGTGTGATACGACAACGTCTTCGACAGATTCATTGCGGCTTGCCAGAATATTCAACCAGAAAAGCACTGCCCACAGACCGTCCTTCTCCCTGATATGACTGGAACCGGTGCCGAAGGACTCTTCTCCACAAAGTGTAATCTGCCCACTGTCCATGAGATTCCCGAAAAATTTCCAGCCTGTCGGGGTCTCAAAACAACGCAACCCCAGCGCCTCAGCCACCCGGTCGACCGCTCCAGATGTAGGCATGGAACGCGCCACTCCTGCCAGACCCTGTTGGTAACCGGGAATCCGATGGGCGTTGGCCGCAAGGATCGCCAGTGAATCACAGGGATTGACGAAAAAGTGCCGACCAAGAATCATGTTCCGATCACCATCTCCATCCGAGGCCGCTCCAAAATCCGGTGCTTCATCACCAAACAGACATTCAACCAGAGACCTGGCATAAGTCAGGTTGGGGTCAGGATGGCCGCCACCAAAATCTTCCAGTGGCCGGGCATGAATGACTGTTCCCTCGGGGGCGCCAAGAGAATCTTCCAGAATCGCCTTGGCATAAGGCCCGGTGACTGCATGCATGGCATCAAACCGCATCCGGAATCCTCGACCGAACAATTCACGAATGGCATCAAAATCAAACAGACTCTGCATCAGGGCCTGGTAATCCTCGACAGGATCAACGATCTCGATGATCATGTTGCCTACCAAAAGGCTTCCACAAGCTTCCAGACTGATGGGAGTCCCACTCCCCTCGCACAAATGATATTCGGTGATTTCACGGCTTCTGGCATAGATCGCCTCGGTAATCTTTTCGGGAGCCGGTCCTCCATTGGCCATATTGAACTTGATTCCGAAATCGTGAGCTGGTCCGCCGGGGTTATGGCTGGCAGACAAGATGAACCCTCCATGCGCCCGGTGAAGACGAATCAGGTGAGAAGCTGCCGGCGTGGAAAGCAATCCATGTTGCCCGATGATCAACCGCCCTACCCCATTGGCTGCGGCCATCTGCACTATCGTCTGAATGGCCTCACGATTGTAGAAACGTCCATCTCCACCGACGATCAACGTTGTTCCCTCTACTGGTCCAACCGTATCAAAAACGGATTGAACAAAATTTTCCAGATAATGTGGCTGTCTGAAAACCTTGACTCGCTTACGCAGACCGGAGGTACCCGGACGCTGGTCAGCAAAAGGAATCGTCTGAATCGTTTTAATCTTCATGGGGATTCAATTGCTCTGTTATCTCTTGCCAGGCAATCTTCCAGCTGCTTCCAGCCAGGGTGATTGAAATCCTGTTCATTGAAGCGCCATTGCCAATTGCCCTCCAGGGTTCCTGGTGTATTCATTCTGGATTCGCTACCCAGCCCCAGGATATCCTGCAGAGGGATGATACTCCATTTTGCCCGTGAATGGATGCAGGCCCCGATCATGGCCCATGACAGATCCTGCCGATCACAGCCAAGAATCTGCATGGCATTCTGCAGAATATGATCAGGTGCCGACTGACACCATCCCATCAGCGTATCATTGTCATGTGTACCGGTATAGGCGACAGAATTTTCAACGATATTCTCCGGTAGATAAGGGTTATCAGGCATACCATCAAAGGCAAATTGCAGGATTTTCATGCCAGGCAGTCCAAATTCATCCCGCAGGGCGTTGACCTCAGGGGTAATGATCCCCAGATCCTCGGCAATCAAAATCAACTCCGGAAAACGTGTTGTCAGGGTCTGTAAAAGTGCACGGCCGGCTGCGGGCCGCCAGACCCCGGTTCGACCATCCGGTGCATCAGCAGGAATGGCCCAATACTGCTCCAATCCCCTGAAATGATCGATACGCAAAGAATGAAACCTGTTACGCTGCACTTCAATACGTTGACACCACCATCGGAACCCGGTTCGCTCATGCTCTTCCCAACGATACAAAGGATTGCCCCACCGTTGGCCCGTTTCGGAAAAGTAGTCCGGCGGAACACCGGCAACTTCGATACAGTGCCCGGTCTCATCCAGGGTAAACAACTCGGGTTGTGACCAGACATCAGCAGAATCATGCGCCACATAGATCGGAACGTCTCCCACCAGGCGGATGCCCTGTCCTTCCGCATAGGTTTTAAGGTATCGCCATTGCCGGTCAAACATGAACTGTTCAAAATAGATCTGCTGGACCACTTCAAGATGGTCCTGCCTGAATGTCGACAGGGCAGAGGCATTTCGATGCCGATAAGGCGCCGGCCATTCCCACCACGCCCTTTCATCAAAGGCATGTTTCAATGCCATGAAAAGCGCAAAATCCTCCAGCCAGGGTTGTGCAGAAACAAATGCCATAACTTCCTGTTCCAGACTGGCATCCTGCAGCACTCTACTCCAGAAGAGCCGACCGAGTTGAGCCCGAAAATGATGCAGTGATGCCGATCCGTTCAGGGATTGGGGTATCTTGTCTTTTGAAAGACCTACAAATTCGACGCAATCTTCAATATCCAGAAGATCCGGGTTCCCTGCAACGGAAGACGGAGATTCATAGGGCGAACCATGAAAAAAGACAGGTCCTACTGGAAGCATCTGCCAAAGTGTACAGTGATGCGACGCCAGGCAATCCACAAAATGCAAAGCCTGTGACCCCAAGGTTCCAGACCAGGTTGGACCCGGTAACGAGGTCAGGTGCAACAAAATTCCCGTCGAGCGAGTATCAAGGGTCAAGATTGCGCCGCGCCTCGTCGCATTGTCCCCCCTCCTTCGGCATCACCGCCTCCGGCAGAAAGGGGTTCATCCAGAATCGCAGGAGAATCCACTCCAAGCAGATGATAGAGTTTACGCAGATGTTGTCTGTAGAGACGGTCAAAATCACGTACCGATTCAGCCGGATTATAGTCCCCTGGCCACCAGAACCAGTCTGAACCCTCACAGATTCGCAGCTGCTCCTTGGCAGCAAGGGCCTGTTCTTTGGTCAATGTTTCAATTCTGACATCAAAGACCTTTTTGGCCTCGACCAACATCTGCCAGGCCCGTGTCTTGGCCGGATCGCCAATCCATGTGGACAGGTTTCCATATACCCAGGAGCCCGCTACCATCTTCGGTAACGTTTCGGTGTCGGGATCATTCTGCAAATAGTCACTGAACGTGGTCAGCTCGATTTCAGGATGTTCAACCAGCTCCTTGAAAAGTGTCTTGAGAAAGGGCACACCATTTTCGAAATAGTGTTCCCAGGCATTTTCACCGTCCATGATAATCGCAACACAAGGGTTGTCCATATCTCGTGTCCGTTCCCGAATACTGGACAGTTCATGCATGAAATTTTTCACTGCATCCTGGCTGTCCCATTTCGAATACTCAAAGCCAATTCGGTCGGAGAGCAGGTCATCGCGAAAAAAACAGCGAATCTTTCCCGAGGTACCATCGATTTTCCACGGCTGATACAACCGGTGCGGATGGTGTTCACGGATATTCTCTTGCAAAGAGTGATGCAGGACGCTTTCACCACTGGCTGTCCATGCAAAACCGGCTTTTTCCAGTAGCTTTACCGTCTCCAGGGAAACTGCCCCTTCAGATGGCCAGCACCCGGATGGTTCAGAA
>RFGN01000207.1 GCA_003696645.1 Gammaproteobacteria bacterium
CAATATCGTTGACTTTGTTCCTCCGGTAGCTACTTTCCCCGCCAACGTAACTCAGCCGGCTGACAACAACGCCTGCTCTAGCCAAGTGGACTCATTGACTGCACTGGTGTCTGACAACTGTATGTCATCATACACCGTCAACTGGACCCGCATCGGTGCTACAACGGGCAGTGGAACCAATTCCGCCAACGGCATCTACAACGTAGATACGACCACCATCAACTGGCAGGTCATTTACCTGGTTTCCGCTGGAAACAACGACACCATTACCGGAACGACGACTGTCATCATCCAGGATACCCAGAACCCCACCATTCAAAACTGTCCATCCAATATCACCGTCAGCAATTTCACAGGAGTTTGTGAGCAAGCAGTCACCTGGACTCCCCCTACGATTTCGGACAATTGCCCGGGGTTGACTGTAACGCAAACCAGTTCACCCACCATGGGACTCGGCCCATCCAGCGATTTCCCTGTGGGTACTACAACCATCCTCTACACGGCCACCGATGCCTCCGGGAATACCAGTACCTGCAGCTTCACCGTCACTGTCAACGACACAGAAGACCCCACCTTCACCAATCAAATCACTTCGCTGATCGTTTCTCCTTCTCCCAATTGTGAGCAGTTTGTGGACCTGAGTGGTACAGTAGCTGAAGATAATTGTGATCTTGATTCCATGGGCACCTATGTGGGAGGTTTGTCCTTCTCCATCACCACCAACTCTGGTGGACCTCCTCCTGTTACCGCTGCGAACCACGGTGACCCAAGCGGAATCTATCCCGTGGGTGATTACGACATTACTTTCACGGCACATGATATTCACGGAAACACGGCCAGCTATACCATCAACCTGGTGGTAGAAGACCAGCAGAATCCGGTGGCAGTTTGCCAGAGCCTCACAGTTGGACTTGATTCTACCGGAATGGCAGTGGTTCATGCGGCTGACTTTGACAATGGAAGTACAGATAACTGTGGGATTGACCATTTTGAAATCAGGTATGAGCCTCCTCACCCTCATGGTTCTTCAAATGCCTATCGGGATACCCTGAAACTGCTTTGCGCCGATGTCAATCAAACCTATATGGTGCGATTCCGTGCTGTGGATGCCAATGGAAATACCAACAATGACAATACCTGTACGGTGACCATTGTGGACGATTTGCCTCCGGTTGCCATCTGTCAGGACATAACCGTTGACCTTGCTACTGGAGCGTCTCCCTCGGTTGATGTATATGCGGATGCTATGTCCGGCTCACCTTATGTTGACCATAGCAGTTATGACAATTGCACGGACCCTGGCAGTCTAAAGTTCAGAATCAGGAAAGATACCACCGGTTCATTTATGCCCGCCGGTGATCCGGTAACTTTCGATTGTTCTGAAGTAGGGCCTAACCTGGTTCAGATTAGAGTGAAAGACAATGAGGGCAATTTAAACTTCTGTCAGTCTATAGTGACCGTGAGGGATACTACTCCACCAGTTGCCATGTGCAAGGATATTACAGTTGAGTTAAATTCTTTTGGCTTGGTATCCATAGATCCGATTGATGTAGATGATGGAAGTACAGATGATTGTCCAGACTTTGTTTTATCTCTGTCTCCAAGCTCATTTAACTGCAATGATTTACTTCCAAACCCATCCCACACGGTTACGCTGACAGTAAAAGATGTTGGTGGAAATACCGCCACTTGTACAGCTACAGTCAAAGTTGAAGATAAAATCGCTCCAACTGAATCTTGCCAGAATTTTACTGCGGAACTCGACGCCACAGGCAATGTAACAGTTGTTCCAGACAATATTGACAATGGAAGTAGTGATAATTGCTCAGTAACTACCCGTATTGTTTCACCAAATATGTTTACTTGTGCGCATGTTTCTACCAGTCCCGATACAGTAATCTTGACAGTAGGTGACCAAAGTGGGAATACCAGCACCTGTAAGTCAAGTGTAAAAGTGGTAGACAACATCGCCCCCGTCGCCATTTGTACCAACGTCATTGTTGCTGTTGGCTCCAACGGTCAGGTGGATGTTGGGCCAGGCACCATCGGAGCACTCAGCACCGACAATTGCGGGCTGTTCAGCTTTACCCTGGGTGTGGATACAAACAGGGACAATGTGGTGGATTCTACCTTGATGCC
>RFGN01000001.1 GCA_003696645.1 Gammaproteobacteria bacterium
AACTGTTCATAAAAATGGTCCGGTTCGACCACGACCTCGATCTTCAGTGCCATATTCTGTTCCGGTATGCGGTACTGATACTGTACGGCGAGTGAATCTCCGGCCGGGATGCGGGTATCGTAGATCTCTTCACTCAGATCGGGGCCGAGTTCCCGTCCGATAAATGCCTCTTGCAGACTGTCCGGAACAGATATTCCCTGTCGGTTGACCAGAAACCCACGAATGACCACTCTGGGCGTCACATAGGTTGGAAAATGATGGCCGACACCGGTATTTTTCAAGCGAATGGTCGCTGTAATGGTCTCACCGGGTTGATAGATTCTTTCAGGCATGTTGACCTCGATCTCTATCCCCTTCTTGACGGTGTCCGGGTCATGAATGCCTCGCCACAGATGCCTGCGATCCGGCATGTGGCAGTTCTGGCAGGACACTCCTTTCCTGGCGTAGCTGCTCTGTTGCCATTCTTCATGGGTGTTCTCCAGCGGCTTGCCATTCAGGGCATAGCCGTCTGGACCGAACTGGTGGCAGGTGGCACAAAATCTTGAGGACTGAAAGGCCTTGCTGGCAATGAAGCCACCATGCAGCCCAGCCTGTGACAGGCGCCCCACCTTGTCGGGCTGCTGTTTGCGAGGCGGGCCATAGCGCTGCCATTTGCGAACGTGACAGGCGGCACAGACCAGCCCCTGTTTCTGAAGGCGGGAGTCGAAATGCGGATTCTTACGCCACATGCCGGTTGAATCCTGTGTTTGGGCGGATTGTTCGGCCAAGGGGGCATGACAACGCTGACAGTCCCTTATCCCTTCCGGGTCATCTGGGAACATCGGCAGAATCTGTCCCAGAACTCCGGGACCCATCGCCTGTGCGTGGCGCGAGTGTTCCCAGTCCCGAAACTGGTCTGGGTGGCACATTCGACACTGATTAGGATCAAGTGATGCCTCCAGGGGAGAAAATCCTTCAGGATGAGGGCCTTGGAGGGGGATACCACTTTCGGGCCAGTGTTCGGAAAGAAAGGATTCGATGGCTTCCTGCGAAGAATCGGGGTCAGCATATGCGGGCACAAGCATGGCCGTGATTATATTTAGTGACAGGGCGAACAGCGCTTGAAGCATTCTGGTTTGATTATCGGTCATTTTCTCAGGTCGCTTCCTTGGCGCAGCGAAAACCGATCAGGATATGACGCAGCGCAGCAGGGCGGCAGTGCCAGGCCGCAGATCGGGTGACGCCGGGGAAATCGTCCCAGGAGCCTCCCTTGACCACGAATCGATCATCAGGGCAGGGCGTAGCAGTCCATTCGAAGACCTGCCCGGCCATGTCCAGAACACCATAAGGGCTCTTTCCTTCGGGATGTTGTCCCACAGGCTCCGTGTCATACGGCCCCTTGTCCTGGCTGTTCAAATACCGTGCGTCAAATTGATCTCCCCAAGGGAAATAGCGCCCTTCTGTTCCGCGAGCGGCCTTTTCCCATTCTGCAGCGGTGGGCAAACGTTTGCCGAGCCAGAGACAGTAGGCTTCGGCATCCTGGTGACTGACCAGGACGACAGGATGTTGTTCCCGCTGGTGAGGGGGCTTGTTTTTCTGCCACAGGAATCGTCTGACTTCGTCATAGGAATGGGCAAGGCCGAAACCCTTCCATACCTTCTCCGTGACCCTGGGAGGAGGATATCCGGTGGCCTGTACAAACTGCAGATAGTTGTACTGGGTGACAGGCAAGAGGTCGATCAGAAAGGCAGGAAGCGTCACAGTTTGTCTGGATTCGTTCTCGAACCACTGGTATTGTCTGGCCGCGTGACTGCCGCGAGCCTCGTCCAGACGATAGGCGTATTCGCGCTCCTGACGATCACTGCCCTGAACAAAGGGTCCTGCCGGGACAAGTGCCATGGTTGTCTGATGGGTGTTTGCTGAAATGATTTTCTGCATTGATTGGTGTGAACACCCGACAAGGGGGGCTGCAAGGCAGGTGGCAAGGATCAGGTAGAATGATTTCATCGCTCAGGCCATCTCGGATAGGCGTGACTATGACATAAAAAACGGACAGGGACCAGTGGATTCTAGGGAGGGAAGACGAACACCAGCCCCTGTCCGAAAGGGACAGTCGTGTGTCCAGCACGACTGCGTAATGCCCTGTTTACCAGGCGTTACGCATCGCGCACGGATTCTTCATCGCGCACGGATTCTTCATCGCGCACGGATTCTTCATCGCGCACGGATTCTTCATCGCGCA
>RFGN01000208.1 GCA_003696645.1 Gammaproteobacteria bacterium
AAGTGGTTGCAGATGTTCTTCATAGTGTTTCCAGCGTTGTACCGCATGTCGGTATAACGGCTGGTTTACCTGGCTTGCACTGGCTGTGGCAATCAGCCGATTGTTTGAATGGAAATGCAGGCAGTTTTCCTCCCAGGGTAGCTGGCAATATTCGAGCACTCTCCTGACATTCCCTTCGATATCATCGACCAATGACTCATAATCGATTGTAAGGATTCGGTCACCAAGGATCTCCTCCCAATGATTCATCAATTTTGTGTATTGACCATAGAAATGGGCAACATCCTTCAGATCGTGGCTGTAGGTGATATCTGCCCCGAAATCCTGAAAATAGATGGATAGGCAAGTATCCATGGGATGACGACGCATATGGATGATCCTTGCTTCAGGAAACAATGTGAGAATGAATCCCAAATGAAAGAAATTGGTCGGCATCTTGTCGATGTATCTTTTCACCCCTTTCCTGTCACGTACCCCGGTCTGTTGCCTTCTGAATTCACGATATTCGGCCCTTGCACGTTCCTTTTCATCCTCGGTGATCGCATCAATCTCTGATTGCTCTCGACCTGAAAGCCGTTGACTGGCCCAGTTTTCCATGAACATCAGCTCTCCCGTTCCCTTGGCCATGGAATGTGAATCCAGGATCTGTTCCATCAAGGAGGTGCCGGATCTTGGCATTCCAATGACAAAGACGCAGTCCTCCCCACCCTTTTTATCGAATACATGATGGCTGAAATAGTCTCTATCGAACAGGCTGATCATCTTACCGGTTATCTGCTCTTGCCATTTGCGACGATAGCGCCCTCCTTTCATTCGATTGGCCTGCTGATAAAACCTGAATGCCTGATCATAATCCCGTTTCTTATGCAGAATATCTCCCTTGCGGAACAATAATGGATTGATGGTCCGGGACATTGCGCCACACTGATCAATACAACGATCAATATAGGCATGTGCCTCATCGATCCGGCCCAGCAGAAAACAGCTCTTTCCGAACAGATCGGCAATGACCGGTTGCACAGGATATTGCCGGATCAGTTCATCAATAATGGACCCAAGCTTTTCCTTTTCTTTTCTGACAAGAAAAACATCGCCCAAACCTATCTTCGCATCGAGATTATGCGGATCCTGGGCCAGAGCCCTTCGATACCAGAACTCAGCCTGGGCATAATCGCCCTTCAGGTAATAGACATTTCCCATGTTCTTCATGGCAGGCAAGGAACCAGGATCCAGCTCAAGCTGGCGGCTGAAACAGGCCGCCGCCCGCTCCTGCTGACTCCGCATGCTATGAACAATCCCCAAAGTCTGCCAGGCCGGTACAAAATCGGGTTGCAGCTGCAGGGCCTTTTGCAAGTGATGGACAGCCTGATCGAGGTAACCCGTGGTCTTATACAGGATGCCCAGATTGACATGGGCCTCATGGATAGCCGGATTCAATTCAAGGACTTTTATGAACG
>RFGN01000209.1 GCA_003696645.1 Gammaproteobacteria bacterium
CCCGGTATCACCTGTCAGATAGGCCAGAAGCTCTGGGCTACAGAGTCGCTGCCAACCTGATTCCTGATAGCCTGCTGTTCGAGAAAGCGTCCATAGCAGACCCAACCAGAACGGTATCGCAGCCAGCCAATAGGGGCGAAGCCAATGAAACGACTCAGCCATGGCGAAGCCTCCGATGACGGCCTGTCAGCTCCATCAACAAAAGCAGGAATGCAATACAAAAAGCGATACCCAGTGGCCAGAAAAACAGATCTTTGAGCGGTCTGAAGATGCGTGTATCGCGTTGAACAGGTTCGATCTGGTTGATCTCGGCATAGATCTTCTGCAGACTCTGCATATCATGGGCGCGAAAATATCGACCCTGGGTCTTCCGCGCAATGTTTTTCAGGGTCTCCTCGTCCAGATCTGCGCTTGGATTGATACTGCGCGTCCCGAACAGTGACACTTCCTGCATGCGATAGGCCCCCATACCAATAGTATAGATCCTGATACCCGCCTCCTCTGCCAGACTCGCCGCATCCAGGGGATCCAGGTTTCCGGCATTGCTGGCACCATCTGTCAGCAGTATCAGGACGCGTTCCGGAATCGTTTTCCGTGTTCCAGAACTTTGGGTTGCCTTCATCCGCTTGACCGCCAGAGCGATCGCATCGCCCATGGCTGTTTCCTTCCCTGCCAGTCCGATAACCGATTCGTCCAACAGTTTTTTCACGACCTGTCGATCAAAGGTCAATGGCACCTGCATGTAGGCATGACTGCCAAAAAGGATCAGCCCCACCCGATCCCCCTTTCGGCCATCGATAAATGTATTGGCCACGGTCTTGGTTGCAGTGAGGCGGTCGATACGTGTCCCGGACAGTTCAAAATCCTGCATCTGCATGGATCCGGAAATGTCCACGGCCAGCATCAGATCCCGCCCTGCAACCGGCAAGGTGACGGGGTCACCCTGCCATTGAGGTCTTGCCATGGCGGCAAGGTAGCATAACCAGCACAACAGGGCCAATATCATTTTCATGCTGGCCCTGAAATTCACTGGCCGGGCGATTACCTCGCCCGTATCGGAGATCAATTCATCGACAAATGGCACGCTTGCCGAAAGAACCTGTTGCCTGACCGGAGGAACCCATCGCCAGACCAGATATGGCAAGGGCAACAGCAAGAAGATATAGGGCCAGTCCCAGTGAAACTGCTGCAAGGTTTGGATGACATCCTGCATATTCAGGACCCTTCCTGCACGGCCTGTTTCTGAATCCAATCCCTGCATGCATGAATCAGGGCCATATCTTGATCATGCTGTGGCGGGTTGTGCTCTGTCAGACAGGAACAAATCCAGTAATCACCCAAAGCACTTGCAAATACACCCTTTTTGTCATGATGACGATCCAGCCATTGCAGCCATGCCCATCCGGTCAACCCGGCCACGTCATATTGAGCACAGGGATGGTCCAATGCCAGACGTTTCATGAGCCTGGAAAGTTGGCCAAGTATCTCACGACTTCTTTCAGGCTGACGGGAGAGGATCTGATCCCATGTCTCCAGAATCTGTAACGCCTGTTTTTGCTGCTGTACCCATTGTGAACAGCTGTCTCGTCCAGATGACACCGTCTGGGATCTTTGCCGGTACCGGTATCGAAGAACCAATCCGACACAGGACAGCATGATGACCATGCCAAGCAGCCACCACCATCCCGGGGCGAGAGGCCACCAGGAAGGATCCTCGGGAAGATGAATATCCTTCATCTGTCGAAGAATCTCCTGATTCATTCTCCAAAAACCTGTTGCAAACGAATCATGGGGGCATCTTCCGTGCTGCAGGCCATGCTGACATAGCCAGACTGTCCATCACAGAATTTCAGTGACTTCAAACGTTGCTGAAATTGTCGATGGAGTCGTTCTCTGGTCTTCCTGTCATCGCTGTCAAGATAAACCAGGTGCTTTTCGTTATGTCGTATGGGAAGAATGCCAGCAGAGGGCAATCTTGCTTCAAAGGGATCGAACAGGAGGATATTGCAGATATCATGATGCCTGAGTGCCTGCCTGAAGCGTTGTTTCACCATCTGACTCTGCAGGAATCTGCCATCACTGACAAGAATCAGCAGGGCTCCTTTCCCGGCCAGCTTGATGGCCAGACTGAGCCGTTGAAACCGCAGATCATCATTGAGGGTGCCTTGCCTGCCACGCCAGGCCTCATGCTTTACCAGCCCCCCCAGCATCGTCATGACCTGTCGCGATCCCTGTCGGAATGGAAACAGGTTTCTGTTGACCGTCAGAGGCTGGTCATCAAGAATCATGGCACCGATCCGATCACCCCTCTCAATGGCACTCCAGGCCAGCAAGGCGGCATACTCATTGGCGAGAATGGCCTTGAGTGCCCCACGCGTTGCAAAAAACATGGCTGGTGAATAATCGATCAGAAACCATACCGGCCTTTCCTTTTCCTCCCGGAACACCTTGGTATGGGGTCTGCCCGTTCGCGCTGTCACCTGCCAATCGATACTCCTGGGATCATCACCAAACTGATAGGCCCTGACCTCATCAAACTCCATGCCACGGCCATGCAGGCGAGACAGATAATTGCCACTCAACCGACTGCAGACCCGATAACGGTGCAGATTCAGGTGAAGACCATACCGCCTCAGATGTATCAGGTAGTCCAGATCCGGCAGCACGGCGGAAGGTCGTTGCGGCAGCAGATTTCTGGCTGAGGAATATGTCATGTGGATATACGAAGTGCGGACCCCTGTCTAGCAAGCCACCGGGACGCGCGCCAGCAATTCTTCGATCACCTTGTCTGTATCGACATTCCCGGCTTCTGCCTCAAAGCTGAGGCCAATCCGATGACGCAGGACTTCCGGGGCAATGGCCTGTACATCGGCCGGGCTGACATAGTCCCTCCCCTGCAACCAGGCATGGGCCCGAGCGCAACGATCAAGGGCAAGGCTGGCCCTTGGGCTGGCAGGATAGCGAATCCAGGAGGCAAGCTCCTGACAATATGAATCAGGCCGCCGGGTTGCCATGACCAACTGGACGATGTAATGCTCAACCGTCTCGTCCATATACAATTTGTTCACCTCCTGTCTGGCGGCGAATATCTCGTTCTGGCTGAGCTGCTCGAAAACCACGCCTTCTCCCGCCAGGGATTCCTCCCGAGCCAACCTGAGGATGGCCAGTTCATGGTCGGCATCCGGATAGTCCACCCGGATATGCATCAGAAAACGATCCTGTTGTGCCTCGGGGAGAGGATAGGTCCCTTCCTGCTCTATCGGATTCTGCGTAGCCATGACCAGAAACAGCTTGGGCAGGGCATGGGTCTCATGTCCAACGGTAATCTGGTGCTCTGCCATCGCTTCCAGCAGGGCGGCCTGAACCTTGGCTGGGGCCCGGTTGATTTCATCGGCCAGGACCAGATTATGAAAAAGAGGTCCTGGCTGAAAGCGAAAGATCCCCTCTTCAGGCAGATAGACATCCGTTCCGGTCAGATCAGCCGGCAACAGGTCGGGGGTGAACTGAACACGCTGAAAGTCCCCTTCCACATGATCGGACAGCACCTTGATAGCGCGGGTCTTGGCCAGTCCTGGAGCACCCTCGACAAGCAGATGCCCATCTGCAAGCAGGGCAATCAATAACCGATTGATCAGGATATCCTGCCCCAGAATCCGTTTGCGTATCATTGTCTCGAGATCGCGAAATGCCATACCCACTCTCAATACTCCCTTTTCCGGTTGTGTTATGCTAACAAGCTACAAGCTGTATCGCCGGATCATAAAATTTTCCCATCAGACATGCAAAAGTTTTACAGGTTCCCCGCTCCCAAGACAACGCAAGTCGATATTCCCCTGCCACCCGGGGATCAGGCCCTTCCCGGACGAAACCATGCCCTGCCCATCACCGAGCCTCATCGGGTCTTGGGGAGACCCCTGAAACCACCGTACCCTGAATCCTGTCAGGAAGCGGTATTGGGGCTGGGTTGTTTCTGGGGGGCTGAACGTCTTTTCTGGCAACAGCCTGGGGTTCACGTCACGGCTGTCGGTTACAGTGGCGGTCTGACACCAAATCCGACCTACCAGGAAGTTTGTAGCGGTCTGACAGGACATGCCGAGGTGGTTCGCATCATCTTTGATCCTGAGGCGATCAGCTATTCCAGACTGCTCGAATTGTTCTGGGAAGGCCATGATCCAACCCAGGGTATGCGTCAGGGAAATGATATCGGCACACAATACCGTTCCATGATCCAGTATCAGAATGAGACCCAGAGGACGCTTGCGGAGCAATCCCGGGAGCACTATCAGAGACGTCTTGCCGAAAAGGGTATCGGCCCCATTACCACCCAGATTGTATCGTCCCGCCCCTTTTATTTTGCCGAACAGGCGCATCAACAATATCTGGCGCTGCACCCGGACGGCTATTGTGGTCTTGGTGGATGCGGTGTCCCGTTCCAATGAACCGATCTGATCCTGTTCATATCATCGGTGCCGGACTCGCAGGCAGTGAGGCGGCCTGGCAACTGGCTCGCAGGGGACATGCTGTTCGTCTGCACGAAATGCGTCCCCAGTTGATGACGCCGGCACACAAAACCGAAAAATGTGCCGAGCTGGTCTGTTCCAATACCTTTCGCAGCGACGATATCCATAATGCTGTAGGCCTCCTGCACGAAGAGATGCGCCAGATGGGATCACTGATCATGGAAGCCGCCGATCATGCACGGATACCTGCCGGTTCGGCCCTTGCTGTCGATCGTGAACAATTCTCGCAGTTTGTCACCGATGCACTGGCTGAATGTCCGCTAGTTGAACGGGTCACCGAAGAGGTCACTCACCTCGATGATTCCCACTTGACACTGGTTGCAACCGGTCCGCTTACATCCGACCAGCTTTACCAGTCCATTCAATCCATGACTGGCGTGGAGCAGCTCAGTTTCTTCGATGCCATTGCTCCGGTGATCGATGCAGACACGGTCAATATGGATATTGCCTACTGGAGAAACCGATACGACAAGGGCAGTGAAACAGGGCAGGGAGATTATCTAAACTGCCCGATGAACCGGGAGCAGTATCTGGCCTTTATCGATGCCCTGCTCAAGGCCGAAAAGGTGACGCCCCGTGAATTCGAGAATATCCCGTTTTTCGAGGGTTGCATGCCCATCGAGGTCATGGCCGAACGTGGTGTGGATACACCGCGATTTGGCCCCATGAAACCGGTCGGTCTGGACCACCCGGAAACAGGCAAGAAGGCCTATGCCGTCGTGCAACTTCGTCGGGACAATCGTCGTGGCAGTCTGTTGAATATGGTTGGCTTTCAGACCAGGATGAGATATGGCGAACAGCTTCGAGTCTTCCGCATGATACCTGGCCTGGAGGAGGCCGAGTTCTTCCGGCTGGGATCACTGCACCGCAATACCTTTATCCGCTCTCCCGTATTGCTGGATGCCACCCTGCGCCTGAAAAAACAGCAAAACATCCTGTTTGCCGGACAGATTACCGGGGTGGAGGGTTACGTGGAATCTGCCGCTTCCGGATTGATGGCCGGAATCTTCCTTCACCAGATCAGAAAGGGGCAGTCACCCTCACCTCCACCGGATACGACGGCACATGGTGCCCTGCTTGGCCATATTTCCGGGACGCACAGTGAACATTTTCAACCCATGAACATCAATTTTGGCCTGTTTCCGGATATCGATATCGACACCGCAGGTCTCAGAGGAAAAAAACAGCATAAACTGGCCCGTCGCCAGGCGCTATCGGAACGTGCCTTGAGAGATCTGAAAGCCTGGGGGCAGAAAAACCATCTTGTAGCCGTTCGCGATTGAGTGAACTGTCCAGAATCATTTTGCATGCAGAATGTCTGATCTGGTATGGACCATATCACGAAAAATATTGCTAGAATGGGAACCGAACCATGAACAGACGACATTTTCTGCTCTTGACGGGCCTTGCCGGGCTCGCCATGAGTCCAATTTCAGCGCCATCGAGGGCCAAGACCATGAACAAAAACCTGCCCGACTGGGAAAAATGGCAGCTCAGCGAGGCCGAATGGCGAAACCGCCTGTCGCCAGAACAATTCCATATCCTCAGGGAAGCGGGCACCGAACGGGCCTTTACCAGCCCCCTGAATGATGAAAAGCGCACCGGTCGATTTCAGTGTGCCGGATGTCATCTGGATCTCTTCACCTCAGAGATGAAATTTGACAGTGGCACCGGCTGGCCAAGTTTTTTTACCGTCATTGAGGGGCATATCGAAACCTCCACAGATTTCAAGCTGATCTACCCGAGAACCGAATACCACTGTGCCCGCTGTGGGGGTCACCATGGTCACGTCTTCAAGGACGGTCCACAACCTACCGGCCTGCGTTACTGCAATAACGGTCTGGCACTGCATTTCGTTCCGGCGCCATCCTGACCAGGCATGAAAGAACCCCGCTTGCACACTTGCATTACCTTGCTGCGACATCGCGGGATGCTGCTGCCCCTCCTCCTTGCTGTGTGGCTTTGTTCTGCCGTCAGCCTCGCTGACGACGGG
This sequence comes from Gammaproteobacteria bacterium, assembly GCA_003696645.1. Taxonomy (GTDB): domain Bacteria; phylum Pseudomonadota; class Gammaproteobacteria; order J025; family J025; genus J025. The sequence continues at coordinate 6,514 of RFGN01000209.1, forward strand.
AGCAAGCCAATTGCGCAAGCGCCCACCCCACCTAATCATGCATTTGTCG
>RFGN01000210.1 GCA_003696645.1 Gammaproteobacteria bacterium
CATTTCATTAAGACCACGTGTGATCAGCGCCGCGCGAGTATTTGCACTGAACCCCAGTCCATCGGAGATGCCGGTTGCAATAGCGAGAATATTTTTGATGCTTCCTCCCAGTTCAACACCGATGACATCCTGGCTTTGGTAGACACGAAAGTACACACTGTGCAATGAGGAAATGATCTTTTGCGCATGATGTTCAGAGCTTGATGCCAGGGTGATGGCCGTGGGCAGTCCTTGCGCCACTTCTTTGGCAAAGGTGGGGCCAGAAAGAACAGCAATGGGCATGTTGTCATCGAGTTCGTCGGATACAACCTGATGCATGAGAAGTCCGGTTTGCGGCTCAAGGCCCTTGGTTGCCCATGTCAAACCCGCCAAGGGATGGCCTGTCGATTTTAGGGTCTGCAGAATGGATCTGAACGCATGACTGGGAACGGCAATTATAATTTCGGCAGCAGTTTCTATTATTCTTTCAAGATCTGCTATGGCGATCAGGTTTTCAGGAAGCGAAATACCAGGGAGGTAACGGTTGTTCTCACGCGATGTCTGAATCTTCTCACAGTGAACTGGATCATGATCCCAGAGAAAGACATGGTTGTCCTGATGGGTCCTGGCTGCCGTAATTGCCAGTGCAGTGCCCCATGATCCCGCTCCAAGTATGGCAACAGGTTTCCTGGAAGAAGGCACGAGTTACTGCGTCTTGTTCAGTTGCTTTTTGACCAGTTGCTCTGCCTGATGGTCTACACCGACCTGACGTTCGGCAAAAAGGGCGGCAAAATTGAATGCTCCAATGAGTTCCTGGCCAAAACCTCCGCGTGAAACCATCTCATGGATGAGTTCTCTGGCAAATGGGTAAAGCGCACTCGGACACTTGTCACGAAAGTCCTTTTCGGACATTTCTTCCTCTGAATGACCCTTGATCAGGAATATGCCAGCCTGATCCACTTCAATCAGATAGGCGATCTGGTCTTCAATCTTTGCCGTAACCTTCAATTTCAGGGTGTATTCATAGTGATCTTCGCCTACCTTGCGAGCACTGCCATTGACCTTCAAGCTGGGGGCAGGCGGGTTGGCCATGTCCACCTTTGTAAGAATCCCTGGTGAAAAAGGTGCCTCGAAGGACAGATCCTTGAGGTAGACCTTGAGCAGAGAAAATGCACGATCCGGTCGGATATTGATATCAGGTGTATTTTTTTTATCCATGTGATTTATGGTTATTTAACAAGAGGAAGATGGGCATTTTTCCAACTCATGATGCCGCCAGAAAGTTTGTACAGTTGTTGAAAGCCAGCCTGTTTGAGTGCATGACAGGCCTTTGCCGAGGCCTGACCGTTTTCGCAATAGACG
>RFGN01000211.1 GCA_003696645.1 Gammaproteobacteria bacterium
GTTCTGAATTTATCGCTTCATTTTCCATTGTGTTCGTTTCTGCCAGAGTGGTATAGTATGAGAACATAATGAGAACAATTTATTGAACAGGTAATCCCCCAATGTCTGCTTTTCGGTACTGGTCCCGCATGATTGCCCTGGTGGATATGAATGCCTTTTTTGCTGCGATTGAGCAGCGTGATCATCCAGAGTGGCGCGGTCGTCCATTGGCAGTTACCAATGGCGAGCAGGGCACCTGCATCATAACCTGTTCCTATGAGGCACGGTCCTTTGGTATTCATACCGGAATGCGGCTGAGACAGGCACGCAGACTGTGTTCGGATCTGATCCAGTGCTCGGCCCATCCACACCGTTATGCGCAGGTATCGACTGCCATCATGCAGGGCCTTCAGTCCCTGACCCCCGATATGGAGATCTTTTCGGTGGATGAGGCCTTTTTGGACATGACACACTGCCAGAAGTTATGGGGCGATGCAGAGGCCATCGGTCAACGCATCAAACAAACGGTCTTGAAGGCTTCGGGCCTGTTGTGTTCGGTAGGTATCAGTGGAGACAAGACCACGGCCAAGTATGCAGCCAAGCGGCAGAAACCGGATGGTCTGACCATCATTCCACCCTGGCAGGCGGCAGAGGCTCTGAGCCGGGTTCCGGTCACCGAGTTGTGCGGTATCTCGACGGGTATCGGAAATTTTCTGGCGGCCCGAGGGGTGCGGTTCTGTGGGGAGATGCGACGATTGCCGATCAGTGTGCTGGCCTCACGGTTTGGCAATCCGGGGCGGCGCCTGTGGTATATGTGCCAAGGACGAGATCCTGACAAGGTCTCCAATCGTGTTGATGCACCGAAATCCATCGGGCACGGCAAGGTGATGCCACCCAATACCCGTGATCGTCGAGTGATCCTGATGTTTCTGCAGCATATGAGCGAGAAGGTGGCGGCACGGTTGCGTCGTCATGGCCTGCAGTCGGAGCGTTTTTTTATCGCCTTGCGTGGTCGGCGAGGTTGGCTGAAACAGAAGCGGCACTGTGCACTCCCCACCAGTGACGGAAAGGAGATCTTTGCATTATGCAGGTCTTTTCTGGTCGAGTGCTGGTATGGGCAAGGTGTCTCCCAAGTTCAGGTAACAGCCCTGCAACCCCAGTTACAGAGTCGACAACCGGACCTGTTCGCGTCGGTGGACCATCGACGGGGA
>RFGN01000212.1 GCA_003696645.1 Gammaproteobacteria bacterium
ATTTGGCTGCTGTAATTGCCCTGCCAGGTATAGCCACCAAGTCTCAACATCAAAAACACACGACATGCACAAACACTTCCTCTTTTTCATCGTCGCAATAATGGCCGCCTGCCAGCCCAATGCGGAATTGACAACTTCTGTTGCTTCGCCTGGCGGCAATGTGGCAATCGAAACCGGGTTGACAGAAAGCGGCCAACCCTGGTACAGCGTCAGTTTCAATGGCAATCAGGTCGTCGGAAAATCGCTGCTCGGGCTGGACATTCAGAACCAGAATTTCAAAAATGGATTTGAACTGACCGGCTCTGACACCCGCAGTTACAGTGGTTCATGGAAGCCGCCTTACGGTGAATATGCCGAGATCGAAGAGAACTTCAACGAGCTGACCCTCCATTTGGCTAATGCCGAAGGAAAAAAGCTTAACCTCTATTTCAAGGCTTTTGACGACGGCATCGGCTTCCGCTATGAAATTCCGGAACAGGAAGGACTGGACACACTGGTTGTGATGGACGAGTTCAGCCAGTTCCAGATGACTGCCGACAACAAATCCTGGTGGATCCCCGGCGACTGGGACAGCAACGAGCACGTGTACTCCACCTCCAAAATCAGCGAGATCGATGGCACGCCTTACAACGAAGCAGAAACCCCCATCCACACACAGCACATCGTGGATGTTCATTCCGTAAAAACGCCCTTCATCCAGATGATGGACGATGGCACGCACATACTCATTCACGAAGCGGCACTCTGGGACTATCCGGCCATGCACCTGCACATCGACAGGGAGAAGCTGCTTTTCAACTCACAGCTCATTCCTTCGGCAAATGCGCCGGTGAAAAGCGTAAACACGGTGCCTTTCAAAACGCCCTGGCGCTCCATCACCCTGGCCAAAGACGCTGCCGGTATCATCACTTCAAACCTGGTTTACAACCTCAACGACCCCTGCGTCCTGGACGACGTTTCCTGGATCAAACCACAGAAATACGTGGGCATCTGGTGGGAAATGCACGTGGGTATCAGCACCTGGGACATGTACGGTTCACAAGACATGAGCTCGGCCACCAACAGGGTGCCTTCGGGCAAACACGGCGCCACCACCGAAAACACCAAACGCTACATCGACTTCGCCGCTGAAAACGGCTTTGACGGCGTGCTGGTGGAGGGCTGGAACATCGGCTGGGAGGACTGGTTCGGCAAATGGATCGACTCCGTTTTCAGCTTCACCACCCCCTACCCCGATTACGACATCGACTTCCTGTCGAAATACGCCGCCGACAAAGGCGTGAAGATCATCATGCACCATGAAACTTCCTCTGCTGTGCCCAATTACGAGAGCCAGATGGAAGACGCTTACCAGTTCATGAAAGACCACGGCATGGACGCCGTTAAGACAGGCTACGTCGGCAAGATCATACCCCGCGGTGAGATGCACGACGGACAGTGGATGGTGAATCATTTCCGGCGAGTGGCGGAAACCACTGCCAAATACAAAATTGCGGTCAACTCACACGAGTCTGTTCGCCCCTTCGGGCAAATGCGCACCTACCCCAACTGGTGGAC
>RFGN01000213.1 GCA_003696645.1 Gammaproteobacteria bacterium
ACCGAAAGGGCATGTTTCTTGACATCTGGTTTTATGTGATCTATAGGAATAACAGAGTCATGGAGCGACGAGTCTCAACCATGGAGGGTCCCTGTAGGGGGGATAAAATGAAAACGATGCTTTCAAAACTTGGCCTGCTGTCAGTGGCTGTGCTGCTGAGCATGTCGTTCTCAGGCATGGCGTATGCAGGCATCTGTGCTGCAGTCGGACAACCGAACAAGTGCGTGGGCACGGTTGATCTGAAAACGGGGTCGGTGACGGCCATTAAAATAAGGAATAAGAGCGTCAACAAATGGAAGCTTGCCGATGGTGCCGTGATCAACAGCAAGATCGCGGCTGGCGCGGTGAACAGCACCTCGGTGCAGAATAACTCGCTGACTGCGGCGGATCTGAAGGATGAGCCAGGCGTGGAATATGCCAATGGTTCTACTCAAACATCGGCCATCACAGCAAAGTCGATTCAGGCAACAAGCACGACACCAACGACGATCATCACTCAGACGGTCACTCTGCCCGCGCCTGGTTATGTGACGTGCATTGCCGGAGTCACGGGCGAGTTTGATACAACCGTCAATACTGTCAGTGCTATGGCGGGATGGTTCCGTGACTTTTCCACCACAGCTGCGAGTTCGGTTCAGCTGGGAAACTGGAACCCGTATGGCGGTGGATTTACTATCTCTGGCGCTAAGACGATTTATGGGGGTTCGGTTGTTGCAACCTTCTATGAGTCTGCTGTCGGAAGCCACAACTACCATTTGAAGGGCTGGCTGAACCAAACAGACGCTGCTGGCGTTACCATCTCTCAGAATGGTGTTGCATGCTTCTATATGCCAACCCGGAGGTGAGGCTTCCGGGCTAGACAAAAAAGGGGCAGATATCCTGCCCCTTTTTTGTCATCAATCATCAGGGAGATGAGAAAGGCTCTGGGAGACAGGCATGAGCGGGAGAAGGCCTACTGTTTCAGGCAGGAGGTTTGCGGGGAAGGAGCTTATGAAAGAAAAAACTTTTTTTGTTGCAGCTGTATTTCTTGGTGCTACGTTGGCGCTGTGGCAAGCCGGCATGCTTTCGCCGTCCGCTCCGCGCCCAGCACTGACGAAGCCGGATGGTGATGTTTCGGCGAAATCATCCAGCGGGGCACCCTTGCCTCAAGCTGCGCCCAACAGGCCAGATTCCCGGAATGTGGAAACCGACGCTGCCCCCGCATTGACCCCGGATCCATATGCCAATTCCATGGCGTCGGCCAGCGATCTTGTGAATGCCGCTCGCGCATCGTTGGATCGGGTCCGGTATGCACAAGATGGACAGGATCCGATCGAGGCTGAAGGGAGGGAGACGGAGCTGTCGGAGGACGCCCGGGCCGAATACCAGTCCAGGCGCAGGGCAGCGGCCAGGGCCGGGCTTGAGATGCTGCTGAAAAGGATTCAGGAGGCCGAGGGCGATGCCAAACGCGAGGCGATTACCGCCCTGTGGCAATATGTCGGGGACATCAGCGAGGATCTGGGTGTGCCGGAAGAGGCGCTGACGGCGCTGGATCTGGCGCAATACGATGCCGATCCGGCCGTGGCCGGTGCCGCGAAAAGGGCCCTGGAGGATCTGAGGCGCCTCAAGCGACGCCTGGAGGAGGGGCCGACGAGGGAAGAGCTGGCCCTGCAGCCTCCCGCGCCGCCGGAGCCATCGGCAGACGCTTCCGGACATGCAGGCGGGGATGCGCTCCAGGATCCCGGGTATCAGAAGAAGCTGGCTGAATACGAAAAGGCCGTGCAGGCGTTCAACGCAACCCAACTAGAGAGCCTGAAGCAACAGCTTTATGAAGCGAGCGATGAGAATTCGCGCAGCGAGATTCTGCAGCGGATGGGAAGCTATCGCAGCGAGGCCTCCGTGGACGTCTGGTCCGAGCTGGTCAACGATCTGCATCCGGATGTGCGCATGCAGGCCGTGGAGAACCTCTGGCGGTCTTATGGCGATGTGCCGGCGTCAAGGGAGAGAATCCGCGCCGCCTTAGAGCAGGCGAGCATGGATGCGGATGAAAGCGTGGCCCAGATGGCAAGCCAGGCCCTGAGCGATATGGCACAGTTTGAGAAGGATCAAAGCGCTGTCAGCCCGGCCATGCCGGCGACTGCGCCAGCATCCGAGGCTGCAGACGCCGAAGCGCAGGGGATGGCCCGGACGAACTGAAAGCATTGTGTGCCGATGTCGGATTTGCGAGCCCGTGAGCGAGGCTGATTCATGACTCTGCGACAATGTTGCATGGCTTGAGGCTCGATATGCCGGTTTGGCCAAGTGAGGACTAGCAGAAAGGATCTTGAAAGCGGCCGGATTTGGACTATCCTGAGATCTTGTCTGGCTGGGGTTCAGTGGAGGAGCCATGAGGATGTTCGGAAAGGGGTATCACTGGGCTGTGATGTGCGCGGTAATCGCTTTGGGCAGCTGTGCGATGGATCAGAAAAAAGCCGAAGCGGAGCATGCCGCCTCGAAGCATAGGAAACCAGCTCTGGCCGAATCCGCCAAGCGGGCTGATGCATCCGGCTGCATCCGGCTGCTCGGGAAGGATTCCGGGATTACATGGGATCATGGATCCAAGCTTGTGGGCATCAAGCTCGTCTATGCCAATATATGCAAAAGTCCGGTCAAATGCGATGTCGCCATTGTGACCGGAACGATCAAAAAGGGTTCCGATCCGGCCGCGTTGGTGGATTGGCGGCAGACGGAGCGTCAGCAAACGGGCTTTGAACTTCCCGGGGGCAAGCAATTGCCCATCCAGGGCGGGGTTCGTTTTGAGGAGGGCTCCGGCACGACTCCGGTCATTCGATTTCCT
>RFGN01000027.1 GCA_003696645.1 Gammaproteobacteria bacterium
AGACATAGCCCCCGATCATGCCGGCATCTTTAAAAAGACCCAGGTTAGCGAGGGCCGGATATTGCGCCGTGCCCAGCCTACCCGAGAAGAAGGCGAAGGAGATCCATTGCCACAGGAAAGACTTACAATCACAGACTACAACTCCGGCCGCTCTGAGAGGAACCATGTCCGGGACATGGGGTCAGGCAAAGAGAACTGGACGATATTCACGCTCGGGAGCCTGCTGCGTCCGGATGAGAAACCGGGTGCTGGAGCTGATCAGGAGGGAGAAGACCCGACAGTGCACCTGGGCACTCCTGTGATGCAGGCCTTGCAATACGGGTATCCACTATTGGAAGAAGAAGTGACCGATCAGTACCAGGTGGTGCTGGATCCGGGTCTTCCCTTGCTGCCCGGTCGCTCGTATGTGTGGCAGGTATGCGCCACCCGGGCATCCACCGGTGCCCCCCTTGGCGATAACGGGGGCTGCTCAGCACCGGCCATTTTCACCGTGGGCGCTGAACCCGGAATGGCTGCGGTTGACAACGATATATTTCTCAACGCAAGGGCCAAATCGCCTTACCAGTATATCCTGATGAAAGAGGACGGACTGATGCTGGGGCTCAAAAAAGATATGTCATGGGTACAACTAAGCCCCGAAGAACAACAGAAGGAAGGAGAGACAAAAGTTCCTGCCAACTTCACGGTCAACGAGGAAGGCAAACTAATCGGATTATACGGCGACCCAGCCTCCGGATCTTCTCAAAGGAGGGTACAAACTGGTGAAATTATGATCATAGAACTTGGAGGCGGAATGCCTGATCTCATCGTTTTTCCAGGTATTCCTTCAGGTGATTCTTCTGGGAATGGAGAGGGGGGAGCCCTTACACAGGGCGATCCGATACCGGGCATTGATATTGCCCTTGAAGCAGTCCCAGAGGGAAAAGGAATACCCAACCCAAATGGAGGGGGATCAGAACCTGAAGAGAAATTGGAGCGGAAGTGGGTAGAAGTGAATGGAATCTGGATTTGGGATATGGCCGACAAGGTTGAAGATTACAGTACAGGGAAAGGACAGGAAAACAACGGACCAGGAGGGCCTGCCCTCAATTTGCCTGCCCCAGATGTAGGATCCATCAAGGAAGTTATCGAGATGAAAGGCGGGCAATTCCCCATTCAGGCTTGCATGATGTTGAATGGTACTTTGGTGCCCACCAAATCCTGTGAAATGTGCCCGCAAGGCACCCACTGCATCACCATCAGTGAAAAGCCCAAACAGGTGCTGATGGTTGTGCAGGTTCCTGAAACAGGCGAGTACCTCTGTGTGCGGGAAGGTGAGTGGGGCAGCTGCACTGAGAAAGAGATCGAAGATTTTTACCCCCAACGTGGAATTGGAGCCGGTACCGGTGGTCAGAATGGCAACACAGATGGGGCAGCGATCAGGGGGGGGCAGTTACTGGCCATCGGGCCACAGTGCCACAGGCCAAAAGGAATGAGATAATCGAGAAAAGTCTGAAAAGGAAAAAGATCATCCGGGTTGCTCTATCCGAGGTATTGCTTTATGGCAATCCCGTTATCACTGGAGTGAAGAATGAAAACGGCAAAATCAAAGAAATTGAAGGGCGTATAGATCCGGAGTTCAAGGCAGAGTACATTTTCTTCCGAAAAAAGAAGAAGGTAATCGCTTCGGCTGAGGTGCAGAAGGATGGTAGTTTCGTATTCCAGGGTATTGACCTTGATAATGTTGCTTTAGCAACTGATCCGGTATATGTGAAGAATGCTAAAGGTGGTATTTTTTGTTACGAAGAGCTGCCTTCTGCCGAATGATACTCCCCAAATTATCTTACCGAAGGCACTTCGAAAAAATCGATGAGCACTGATTGTGATACCCTCGGCTTCAAAAGGTACAATGACAATTACATGCCCAAAGAGAATCAAATACAAAGCACATCTGCTAACCTTTGGGATGGTAGCAAACAGCTGGAGGGGAGTTTGGTACTGACTGCTGACCACCTGCTTTTCCATTTCAACGACTTTCAGAAAAGTCACCTTGATTTGCGCATTCCGTTGAATCAGATCAGCAGTGTGGATACTTTTTTGATCTTTGAAATTGCCAGAAGCGGA
>RFGN01000214.1 GCA_003696645.1 Gammaproteobacteria bacterium
CCTTGCTCAAGATGGAATCTGATCCAGATCTCCCGGAGGCTTTTTATCCGCCGATTCATCCTGACTACGATGCGGAAGAGGAGGGCGATGAATGGGAAGGGCGCAGTTCCACGGCTGATCTGTTCTATGGCATGCCGGTGGTCCCCTATGAAACTCGATTCCCCAATCTGGATATCCTGCCGGCAGCAGGGGAACAATTGCAGGCCGTTGAGCTGGTGCGATCCGAGGAGGTCAAGTCCAAGATCTATGAGCAGATCCGCCTGTTTCTGGACGATCCGGATCTGCAGTCACTTTACGATATGGTCATCATTGACACCCCCCCAGGCAAGGGCGCCATCAATCGCTCGGTATTGCGTGCCAGTACCCATGTGCTGTTGCCGGTGGTTCCGGAAGAAAAGCCGGTCCAGGGGCTGCGCAGCATGATCCAGTTTATCCGTCAGGAAAACCGCTATCGTGAGACGCAGTTGTCCATCCTTGGGGTTGTGCCGAACAAGGTCGACAGCCGTTATCGTATCCATTACACCAATATCGAGCAGCTGCGTCAGGACCCTCTGGTCCGGCAATATCTGACCGATTTTGTCATCAGCCAGCGTGCGGCCTTCCCGAATGTCGATGCCCCCCAGGCCAATCCGGATACCGTGTGGGCGTTTTCCGGGAACGACAAGGCCAAGGAAGAGGCGCTGGCATTGTGTCATTTTGTGGAGAAGCAGCTCTATGGAACGTAAAAAACTGGGCAAGAAGACCCGACGGTTTCGGCCGTTTGAGGCAGGGCAGGGCGGTCATGCCTTGGAGGGCCTGGAACGCATTGGTGAACTCAATGAAAGGGAGGCGGGATCCCTCAATTTTGACTATATTGATCTGGAACGCATTGATCCGGATGAAACCAATCCCCGACAGATTCAGCTGGACCGTAAACAACCAGATCGTCTGGATCCAGATGATCCTGATTATGAGGCCCGCAGGGCCTATGTCGAACGTATCCGAGAGCTCGCCCTGAATATTCA
>RFGN01000215.1 GCA_003696645.1 Gammaproteobacteria bacterium
CCTGGAGGCTTGGCAAAGTCTCGTTGAACACCCAATAAAGCGCTTCTGACTCCATGAAGAACGGCTATTGAAGAGGCCTGTTGACCACAATCCTCGGTATAGATCTCTTGTGTCACATCCTCCTGATTGACATGGATGCGGGTAACCGGTTCGCTTCCGGCACCTTTTACGATATGAAACCGGATATCAAGTTCAGGAATCATTTGCATCAACCCCCGCTCATCATCCAGTTGCAATTTTTGCCTGCCCGCCTGATGGGCGACAATTCTATAGAGCGCCCCACTGTCGAGATAATGGAAATGCAATGCCTGTGCAACCCGTTTGCTGACGGTCCCCTTCCCGGCCCCACTGGGGCCATCTATGGTAATGACAGGAATATCAGCCACGATGAATCAGTCTCGCCGAACCGCCAGACCCTGTGATCGCACAATATCCAGAAAATTTGGAAAGGAGGTTGCAATATTGTCACACCCTCGCACAAGCACCGTATTTTTTGCCGCCAGGCCTGCCACAATGAAAGACATGGCAATACGGTGATCGTGGTGGCTGTCAACTGTTCCTCCGTTCAATTCTCCGCCGATGATGTCCATGCCGTCCTTTCTGGTCTCGACCTGAACACCCAGTGTATCGAGTCCCTCGGCCATGGCTGCAATCCTGTCAGACTCCTTGTGGCGCAATTCCTCGGCCCCCCTGATCCGTGTCATCCCTTGTGCAGTGGCAGCGGCAATACAGAGGATGGGGAATTCATCGATCGCGAGTGGAACCAGATCCACAGGGACATCAACTCCCTCCAGCGTCGAGTACTTCACCCTGATATCACCAACCGGCTCACCTCCCACCTCATTATGATTTTCGATCTTGATATCAGCACCCATCATCCTCAGGATATCCAGAATACCGGTGCGTGTCGGATTTAAGCCTACATGTTCGATAACGAAATCCGAACCCGGGGTGATCAGGCCGGCGACAATAAAAAAGGCCGCAGAAGAAATATCGGATGGAACGTCAATATCCTGCCCGCCGAGAGAGACATGCCCAAGACGAATCGTTCCGTCATGTGCTTCTATCTGACAACCGAAACCACGTAACATCCGCTCGGTATGGTCCCTGGTCGGGGCAGGCTCATGGACAACAACCCCACCATCGGTGTAGAGCCCAGCCAGAAGAATGGCCGACTTGACCTGGGCACTGGCCATGGGCAGGCAGTACTCAATGGGGCGGAGTATCTGCCCCCCCGAAATTTTCAATGGTGGAGTTCCATCATTTTCCGTTTCAATGATGGCACCCATTTTTTGCAAGGGTTCCGTGACGCGCCGCATGGGCCGTCTGGACAATGAAACATCGCCCGTCAGGACACTGTCAAATTTCTGGGCTGCCAGAATCCCGCAGAGTAGTCGCATGGATGTCCCGGAATTGCCCATATCAAGATATTTCCGTGGGTCGACCAGGCCATTCAGTCCAACGCCCTGGACGACGTAAACCCCATCTTCATATCGGGAAATTTCGACTCCCATTGAACGAAAGGCGTTAACAGTAGCCAGAACATCATCCCCTTCCAGCAGTCCGCGGATCGTTGTCTGTCCTTCAGAAAGGGCCCCCAGCATGATGGCCCGATGGGAAATGGATTTGTCGCCCGGTACCCGAATATGCCCGGAAAGGCTTCCGCCAGCCTGTACTGTAATATCCATGTCAGTGTTTCTCTGCATCCTTTTCCGCGATCAGCTGATCACGTCGTCTTTTGGCCCCTTCAAAAAGTTCATGCAACCCTTCTCCGTTACCGGACTGCAGAATGTCAATCAGGCTATCCACTTCACTTCGAAATGTTTTCAACATGTCAAGAATCGGCTTCTGATTATGCAGGCAGATGTCTCGCCACATCTCTGGACTGCTGGATGCTATTCGGGTGAAATCGTAAAAACCTCCTGCAGCAAACCTGAATATTTCTCTTTCAGTCTCCAGCTTGGTCAACATATGAACCAGCAGGTAGGCCAGCAAGTGAGGAAGATGACTGGTTGCGGCAAGTACCTGATCATGGTGTTCAACATCCATGCAAACAACCTTTGCCGCAGTGACTTCCCACATGGCGACAATCCGCTGTAATACTTCTTTGTCGGTCTCAGGTATTGGCGTCAGGATCGTATAATGATCGGCAAAAAGACCTGCTTCAGCATGGACCACACCACTGTGCTCCTTGCCGGCAATCGGGTGGGCCGGAACCAGATAAGCAAGTCGTTCAGGCATGATTCTTCTCGCCAGATTGACCACTACCCCCTTGGCACTGCCAACATCCGTAATAATCGCGTCGGGTTTTGCGGTTTTGCAGATCTCGGCAAATACCCCTTCCATGGCACCCAGTGGTACGGCCAGTACAATGATGTCTGCATCTTTCACCGCGTATGCCACATTTTCGGCCAGATGATCCAGCGCTCCCATTTTTTTTGCCAATTCCAGATTGGCACGATTGCGCGCATAACCTGTTGTTTGCCGACAGTAACCTGATTGCTTCAGTGCCAGAGCGAGCGATCCCCCAATAAGACCCACTCCTACAAAGGCAATATGATCAACCATGCCCAACAATCCTCAATGGACCCGGCAGGGATAGGAACCCAGCAGCTTGAAAAATGATGCGGTCTCTTGCAGCTCTCCAAGTGCAGATGCAACATTGTTGTCTGTATGATGTCCTCGAATATCAATGAAGAAGACATATTCCCAGTTGATCACCCTTGAGGGGCGGGACTCGATCCTTGTCATGGAGATATCGTGCCGCGCAAAAGGTTGAAGCAACTGATACAGACTGCCAGGCCGATTGGGGGCTGACAGCAGGAGCGAGGTTTTATCCTCTCCAGTAGGTTCAGAGTCCTTCTGTCCAATCACCAGAAAGCGGGTAGTATTATTGACATCATCTTCTATATTCCTTTCCAGGCAGGCAAGCGCATAAAGTTCAGCCGCGCCTTCACAAGCAATTGCTGCTGCGCTTCTCGTCTGACTTGCTATGACTGCGCCCTCTGCATTACTGGAAACAGCCACTCTTTCGGCATCAGGGAGATATTGTTGCAACCATTTCTTGCATTGTGAAAATGCCTGTTGATGTGCATACACTCTGGTAATCTCGGCAAGAGATGATTCCTGGCTCAGCAAACAGTGATGAATGGGAAGCTGCACCTCTCCACAGATCTTGACTGCATGATTGGCAAACTGGTCCACCGCATGCGTCACTGAACCCTCAATGGAATTTTCTATTGGAATCACACCAAAATCTGCATGTTCCAGAGAAACCGACCGAAAGACCTCTTCTATTGTCGATTCAGGCGAAGCATGAATAGAATGCCCGAAATGCTTGAAGGTGGCCATCTGGGTAAATGTCCCTTCTGGTCCAAGAAAGGCTATGCGCAAGGCACGCTGAATCCGGCGACAGGCCGACATGATCTCCTGAAAGACCAGGGTCAGTTCCTGATCCTTCAAGGGTCCCTGATTTCTTTGTATCACTTTCTTCAGGACCTCTGCCTCACGAGCAGGCCGGTAACATTCCAGGTCATCACCCTTGCCAACCTCGGCCCGCTTGGCTTCGGCCACCTGTTCCGCACATATCGCACGCTGGGTAATCAATGTCTGAATCTGTTCATCCAGCGCATCAATTTTCTCCCTGATCCTGTACAGAGCCTGTTTTGACATGATGATATCAACCAGGAATCCTGGCCATCAGAACGCCTTCTATGCTGGCGACCTGATCCACAACCTCCTGCGTCAGATCTCCTTCAATATCCAACAGGGTATAGGCCAAATCATCCCGGGAACGATTCAGCATATCGATGATATTCAGTCCTGCATTGGCAATGACCGTTGAAATCTGTCCCAGCATATTAGGGATGTTGGAATTGGCAATGGCCAGACGGGTGCCGGAAACCGGCTCCATCACGGCTTCCGGAAAATTCACGGAATTTCGAATATTTCCCTTTTCAAGAAAATCACGAACCTGCCTGACGACCATCTTGGCGCAATTCTCCTCGGCCTCAAGTGTCGAGGCACCAAGATGAGGCAGGGCAACAACCTTCGGGTGATTCTTGATTCGGTTGGTTGGAAAATCACAAATATAGGCGCGCAACTTGCCAGAATCCAGTGCATCCAGCACAGCCTCATCATCAACGATGCCCTGTCTGGAAAAATTCAGGATTGTGGCCTGATCTGGCATCGACTGAATCCTGTCGCGATTGATCTTGTTCCGGGTTGCCTCCACAAGAGGCACATGCAATGTTACAAAATCAACGCGAGACAACAGTTCATCGACACTTGCACAGTAATTGACATTGGTTGACAGCTTCAGTGCACCCTGCACAGTGATTCCAGGATCATAACCAAAAACCTCCATGCCCAGATCCACTGCCGTATTGGCCACACTCCTGCCAATCGCCCCCAGGCCAATCACACCCAGCTTTCTCCCTGGCAACTCTATTCCGGCAAACTGTTTCTTGCCCTGTTCAACCATCTTGTTGATCAAGTCATCATCGCCTTCAAGACTTCTGGCATATTGCCAGGCCTGGCAAATATTACGGCTGGCAATCAGCAGTCCTGCTATGACCAGTTCCTTGACGGCATTGGCATTGGCACCGGGAGCATTGAATACCGGAATTCCTCTTTCCGACATTGCCTGGACAGGGATATTGTTCACCCCCGCACCGGCGCGCCCCACCGCCTTGAGTGTACTCGGGATGGGCATGTCATGCATCTTGAATGAACGCAGCAGAATCGCATCCGGATGCTGAATCTCTGAGGCAACCTCATAGCATTCACGAGGCAGCAACTCCAGTCCTGCGGGAGAAATATTATTCAGGGTCAATATCTTTTTCATAGTCCGCCGACCGCTAGCCATGAACTCGTTCAAATTCTTGCATGAATGCGATCAGCGCATCTACGCCCGCCTCGGGCATGGCATTATAGATACTGGCACGCATACCACCCACAGAACGATGTCCTTTAAGGGTATGCAATCCTTCCTGCTCTGCCAGCTCAAGAAAACGGCTATCCAGTTCTGCATCGGCAAGAGTAAATGGGACATTCATCCAGGACCGGTATTTTACCTCTACAGGATTGCTGTAGAAACTGGAAGCATCTATTGCCTGATAGAGCTTTTCAGCCTTGCGACGGTTGATTTCAGCCATGCTCTCGAGCCCACCCTGTTCAAGCAACCATTCAAAAACCAAACCAGCGAAATACCATGAAAAGGTCGGCGGCGTATTGTACATGGAGCCATTTTCAGCATGTAAACGATAATCGAACATGGCTGGCGTCCCGGCCAGAGTCTCCCCGATCAGATCCTCCCTGATGATGACAATGGTCAGACCTGCAGGACCAATATTTTTCTGTGCCCCGGCATAGATCACCCCAAATCTGCTCACATCAATAGGCCTGGAAAGGATGGTTGACGACATATCAGCGACCAGGGGAACACATCCTGTATCAGGAATCTCGTCAAACTCAACCCCACCTATGGTTTCATTGGGGGTATAGTGAACATATGCCGCTTCAGGGTCAAGCTGCCAGGTCTCCTTATCGGGAACCGTGGTAAAACCGCTTTCTTCCGATGTGGCCACAATATTCACATCACAAAACCGTCTGGCCTCGGCAATTGCCTTTTTCGACCAGGCTCCGGTATTGAAATAATCAGCAGAAGACTTTCCTCGTAGACAGTTCATGGGCACCATGGCAAACTGGCTACTGGCCCCACCCTGAAGAAAAAGAATGCGATATCCGGCACCGATACGCATCAGTTTACGCAGATCAGCTTCGGCCTTTTCGGCAATAGACATGAAGGACTTGCCCCGGTGACTCATTTCCATCACCGACATGCCCGTGCCGCACCAATTCAACAACTCTCCCCGTGCCCGTTCCAGAACCGGTTCCGGCAACATTGCCGGGCCTGCACTAAAATTATAGACTCTGCCCATGATCACTTTTTCCTTTATTGCTGAGTTGCCGAATCGGTATCGGCAGTTTCCACTACAACCTGTCCCTCCGTTTTGACGGCTTCCTCGTCGATCGGGGCAAGACCAATCAGTCGCTCTCCCTTGGAGAGGTTCACCAGACGAACCCCTTGTGTATTCCGACCCACAATACTGACCTCCGCTGCACGCGTACGGATCAACGTACCGGCAGTGCTGATCAGCATCAATTCATCCCCCTCATTGACCTGGGCAGCCGCCACCACATCACCATTACGTTCCGAGGTCTGTATGGCAATCACACCTTTTCCACCTCGCCGGTGTTCCGGAAACTCTGACAAAGGTGTCCGCTTCCCATAACCGTTTTCTGTTGCGACAAGGATTTCACCTTCCTCCACAACGATAAGGGAAATGACACGTTCGTTCTTGCCAAGGCTGACGCCCCTGACCCCTGACGCTGACCGCCCCATTGCCCTGACCTCGGACTCATTGAATCTTACTGCCTTGCCACCGCTCGTCACCAGCATCACATGACGGCGACCGTCAGTAAGGAAGGCACCAACCAGATAGTCATCCTCACGGAGTTCGATGGCGCGGATTCCGGACGCACGTGGACGTGAAAAAAGCTTGAGTGAGGTCTTCTTGACCGTGCCCTTTGCCGTAGCCATAAAAACATACTGATCATCGGTAAATCTGTGGACAGGCAGAATGGTATTGATCCTCTCATTTTCCTGCAGGGGCAGCAGATTGACGATCGGCTTACCTCGTGAATGCCGGGTCGCCTGGGGAAGCTCGTAAACCTTCAGCCAGTACAATTTTCCAAGGCTCGAGAAACACAAAACGGTATCATGAGAGTGCGCGACAAACAGACGTTCAACAAAATCCTCTTCCTTGACCTGTGTTGCCGACTTGCCCCGCCCACCTCGACGCTGGGCCTGATAGCTCGACAGGGTTTGTGATTTGACATAGCCTTGATGGGAAAGAGTAACAACAAGGTTTTCCTTGTTGATCAGATCTGCCAGATCCATATTCAACCGTTCAGAGAGGATTTCCGTCTTGCGAGAGTCCCCAAACTCATCCTTTTCACTCTCGAGCTCCTCCCTGATCACCTGATTCAACCGCTCCGGGCTGGACAGGATATCTAGAAGCTCCCTAATGGTCTGCTGAAGCGCCTGATATTCCTGGATAATCTTGTCCTTTTCAAGACCGGTAAGGCGATGCAGACGAAGATCAAGAATCGCCTGCGCCTGCACAGCTGAAAGTCGATACCCCGCCTCGCTCAAACCTTCATCTTCGACCGCTTCATCCGGACGTGTCAGGTCATAGTCGATAGAAGAGAGAAAATCGCCAACATCCCCCAAAGGCCAGGTTTTTTGCAATAATTCCTGTCTCGCAGTCGCCGGATCAGGTGATGCCTTGATAAGTGCGATGACTGCATCAATGTTGGAAATGGCCACAAGCAAGCCTTCTAGGACATGAGCCCGATGGCGTGCCTTGCGCAAATCGAACAGGGTGCGTCGGGTAATCACCTCTCGACGGTGCTGCAAAAAGGCCTCTATCATCTGCTTGAGATTCAACAATTTCGGCCTGCCATCGACGAGGGCAACCATATTCATTCCGAATACGTTCTGCAGCTGGGTATTTCGATAGAGGTTGTTAAGGATCACCTCGGGGGACTCTCCCCGGCGCAATTCAATGACCATCCGCATGCCTTCCTTGTCGGACTCGTCACGCAATTCGGTGATCCCTTCCAGTTTCTTGGATTTGACGAGTTCCGCAATCTTTTCAAGCAGGTGGGCCTTGTTGACCTGATACGGGAGTTCAGTCACAACAATCCTGAATTTGCCACTGTCCCCCATTTCCTCGAAACTGGCCCGGGCACGCAGATATATTCTTCCTTTTCCGGTGAGATAAGCCTGGCGGATTCCTTCGGCACCATTGATGATCGCTGCAGTAGGAAAGTCTGGGCCGGGGAGATAGTGCATCAGCTCCTCGATTGCGATATCTGGATCTTCCAACGTGGCGATGCAGGCATTGATCACTTCATTCAGGTTATGCGGCGGAATGTTGGTTGCAAGGCCTACCGCAATACCCGACGAACCGTTTACAAGCAGATTGGGAATCCGCGCCGGCAAGACACAGGGCTCCTGCTCTGACTCGTCATAATTGGGGCGAAATTCAACGGTATCCTTGTCGATATCAGCAAGCAGCTGATGGGCAATCTTGGACATCCTGACTTCGGTATAGCGCATTGCGGCCGGAGCATCCCCGTCAATCGAACCAAAATTACCCTGACCGTCAACCAGCATGTAACGCAATGAAAAAGGCTGTGCCATTCTGACGATCGTGTCATAGACGGCACTATCACCGTGAGGATGATATTTACCGATGACATCCCCGACAATACGGGATGATTTCTTATAGGGCTTGTTCCAATCGTTTCCCAACTCATACATTGCATAGAGAACGCGACGGTGTACCGGCTTGAGGCCGTCCCGCACATCTGGGAGAGCACGTCCAATGATCACGCTCATGGCGTACTCCATATAGGATTGCTTCATCTCCTGCTCGATATTGACGCGCAGGATTTCCTTGGCAATGGGTGTATCAGCCATATGATTTATGTTGTATGGGAGGTTGCCCTATGAAATTGTTGTTGTAATGAAGGCGTTGATTTTATCACAGAATGATCGTTCGGACAGTGCAACCGACACGATATCCTGGAATTAGAAAAGCGGCCCAGTGGGCCGCTTTTTGGCAAAAAAGCTAATATTAGATGCTAGACCTAATTAGTCCGGCATCAATCATACCTAATTTAGTGAATAAAATTCCAGATATTTTCCGCAGATTTCTTGCTCTTCAACTCAATTTTCTTTGCAGAAACTGTTTTAAGCAGGGCCTTTTCTTCGTTCTTGACGCCGGCCAGCACTGCTGACTCATGCTTCGCATCCAGTCCAAGTGGATCCCAGTTTTTACCCTCTGCATCCTTGCTCACCAGATGTGTCTGTTCATCTACATCGACCCACGCCAGCTGGTCAGATGGACTGGCTGCATTGAATTCGAGACTCATTTGTCCCGCAGCCTGGATCTGCAAACTTGCAGAAAGCAGCAGGACGGGAACGGTAGCGATTAAACTTTTTTTGATCATTTCAAACCTCAATACTGTCGCAAACTTAAAGGATCTGGGTCTGCCTCTTAGCGGGAGTTCCCAAAAAACACCTCAGCAGGAGTCTTACCCATGTTGGGGTAGCCCTCATGAGGACGCTTGGTGTTATAAAACTCGATCCAATTGGCCATATCATTCTGAATGGTCTCAAAAGAATCTACGGTAATGCCCTTGACCTTGAACTCATCATGAACGGTCTTTTTGAAACGTTCCATGTAGCCGTTTGCCAGTTTTTTCGCTGGGAGCTGGCGATGCTTGATATCGTTAAACATCAGATAGACACGGTAGGGATGCGTATCCTTGCCGGAAAACTCTTTATCCGAATCACTCATCACAGCCTGAATGGCAATATCATGTTCAGCGCAAACCGGTAGAACCTCATTGTGCAACACAGCCACTGCCGGCTCCGGTTTCTTGCTAGTATGCAGAAATCCGAAGGCATAGGAACTGTAGATATCTACAACCGCATGAAGATAGCACTTCCCGATACCACTGATATTGCCAATATAAAAGGTATCCTGTACCAAAAGCTCGCCCGGTGCACTGACATTCAGGTCACGTTCACGAAAACAGGGGTTATCTGCTTCAATCAGGGTAATCTGTTCCTCTGAAAGCTCGATCTCCCCCTGGAGATAACAGGCCTGCAACTTGAGAAGACGCTCATGTCGGGACCCCATATTCTCCTTGATCAGGATGTTCTGCACCGTGGGTGAACTGACAGAGACGTGTTTTTCAGATTTGAGGTAATCGGAAAGTCGAACACAACCCCACCCGGGATGACGCTTTGACAGCTCAATGATCATCTGCTTGACCTCAGGAGAAGTCGCCTGCGGATGAGAACTTTTGTTACGCGGCAGATCCTTGAGCCCTTCCAGACCTTCTGTCTGATAACGTTTTTTCCACTTCTCAAAGCTGTCTTCGGCATTGGCGCCCTGTACAGCACTGGCCATCTGTTGTAGTGCCTGGCCCAGCTCTCCAACAGACAGACGCTGTCCTGCTGTGGCTACCTGTGTCTGAACTCTGCTTTTATTAGACATACTATTTCCTCAATGAATCTCCATAAGCTTGGAAC
>RFGN01000028.1 GCA_003696645.1 Gammaproteobacteria bacterium
CTTTGACGGATTATGTGAAAATTCCCTGGATGCCGTCAGTGACAGGGATTTCATCATCGAGTTCCTGCACTGTGCGGCACAGATCATGATGCATCTTTCCCGTTTCTCGGAGGAACTGATTCTCTGGTCATCACAGCAGTTCGGGTTTGTTGAGCTGTCGGATGCCTTCTGCACCGGCTCCTCCATCATGCCGCAAAAGAAGAACCCGGATGTCCCTGAAGTTATCAGAGGAAAAACAGGACGGGTATATGGTCATCTGATCGGGCTCCTGACCCTGATGAAGGGTCAGCCTCTTGCCTATAACAAGGACAATCAGGAAGACAAGGAACCCCTGTTTGATACGCTTGACACGCTGAAAGATTCATTGAGGGCCTATCGGGACATGTTGCCTGCCATGCAGCTGAACAGGGAAAGACTCCGACAGGCCGCACAGGATGGCTTCTCCACCGCTACAGATCTGGCAGATTATCTGGTCAGACAGAACATCCCGTTTCGTGATGCCCACGAGATCGTTGGCAAGATCGTTGCCCATGCCATCTCCACCAACCAGCATCTGCATGAGATCCCCCTGACGGAATTTCAACGATTTTCTCCTTCAATTCAAGAAGATATCTACAATGTCTTGACACTGGAGGGATCGATCAACGCCAGAAACCATTCAGGCGGGACCGCCCCCGACCAGGTCAGAAAGCGGATCAATCTTGAACGCCAGGCGATAGATGTTGAATCCGGGAGAGAATCGCCTGCTCGAGCCGCTCCTTCTCATTGACAAAAAAGTGGCCTGCTCCATCAATGGTTGAAAGATGGATATTCTCGTACCGCGACTGCCAGTTTTTCACCTCGTCATAGGGTACAATCTCATCCGCAGTGCCATGGATTACATCAATAGGACGTGTCTCTCCTTCCAGAAAGTCGAAGTCATATAGATTCACAGCAGGTGCCACGGCAAAAAAATGGCTCACATCTGGAACACGATGCATTGCCTGTAGCCCGGCATAACAACCGAAGGAAAAGGCTGCGATCCAGCACTGTGCATGAGCACTGTGATTCAACAACCACCGCAACCCGGCCACAGCATCCTCGGCTTCCCCTCGCCCTTCATCCCATGCGCCTTCACTCAGCCCCACCCCACGAAAATTGAACCTCAGCGTAGTACAACCCAAACCATGAAAGAATCTTGCCAACCAGTAGATCAGTTTGGTATGCATCGTTCCACCATGCAGAGGATGTGGATGACATAGCAGAACCGGTGGCAGGGTCTCGGCGGTCACTGGAGAATAGATTGCCTCCAGACGACCAGCCGGACCATCAATAAAAAGGTTTCTGTTGCATATCATCGCTGTTTCAGCAAGGTATCCCGAGCCTGTGTAATCTGTCGTGTCAGATGAGAAGACCCGCCCCGATCTGGGTGATTTCTCTGTATCAATCGTCGATGTGCCTCCAGAATCTCCTCACGCGTCGCTCCTTCACCGAGTCCCAGAATGGCATATGCCTCTTCGGGGGTAAGAGACTCAATTGGTTTCGCCCGACCGGAAGCAGTGTTTCGGGAAGATGTGATATCTCGCAAACTCTGTCGTATCAGCCAATAAATGGCGAAAACAAGGGCAGCGGCAAGAACAAGTCGAATCAGCACGCCGATCTCCGTTCAGAATATTGTCTTTATGATAAAGGCAGGCTTAACCATGCAGGACTGGACTCTACATGACATTAAGCCATATCTAAGCATGGACTGGTAACTTTTCTGCATAATAATTCGGGTGTTGATTCTATCGTTCGCATGAAAAAAATTTTTCATCTTTGCTGTTGCCTGTGTCTGGGGCTGTCCATATCGTCCACGAGCCTGGGGGCTCCAACCTCTGAGGTCGATACCGACTTCGTCTCTTCGACAACCCAGGCCCATCCGGCCCCAAAACCCACTGCCCCGGCTCAGCGCTACAACGAACTTCCGACCCATTTTATCAAAAATAACGGCCAACTGGACGACTGGGTCACCTATTATGAGAAGGGCCGGGGTCATACCGTCTTCTTTGCCGAAAACGAGGTAGTTGTACTGCTGAATCGGATGGATGGTTCCAGACCGGCCCCTGCTGCCGGAATGAAGCCTGCCGTACGGGTTCAGTCACGCCCTGAAATCCTGAAATTCCGCTTCATGCATGCCAACCCACACCCGGAGATTGTTGGCGAGGCCTTGCAGGTCGGTGGAAAGATCAACTTTTCCATCAATGGGCATATTCGGCAGGAGGCCAATGCGCCTGCCTACAAGATTGTCCGCTACAAGAACATCTACCCTGGCATCGATGTGCGGTTCTATGGTAAAGGCCAGATATTCGAGTATGATTTTCTCGTTCAAAAAGGTGCCGACCCATCAGCGATCGAGGTTGCCGTTCAGGGTGCACAATCGCTGGATATCGACAAGAAAGGCAACCTGGTGATCAGTCTGAAGAAGGGACGCCTGATCAAGCAAAAACCGGTGGTCTACCAGCTGATAAACGGCCAGGCGAAGATCATTGCTGGACAGTATGTCATCAACGAGTACTCCAATATGGCTGGACGGGACATGCCGTTTTCATTCAAGCTGGCCGGTTATGACAGCAAATACCCTCTCACCATTGATCCGATTCTGGATTATCAAAGCTATCTGGGATTCTAGGGATAGGCATTTCAGGCATTGGTCGCCCCTTCACGATCTGGAAGGCAAATAATCCCACTGTCGCCATCCCGGCAAAAGAGGAAAGTAGAGTCCCAAACGGATCGGCCGGTCTTCCATTCTCCTGAAAATACTGGCGTAACCTTCCAGTTGTGCACGATAGCGCTCCTGCTCCTGATCCAGAAAGATGTCAACGTCAGTCCCGACATGCCGTCCCGTCTTGAAGTCAATCACCCATCTGACTCCTTCTCGATCCACAAAAGTCCGGTCAACCACAACACGTCTTGGAACTCCGGTCCGGTCCACTCCCGTCAATGCCATCTCAGATGAAACATGCTCATGCTCGGCATTGAAAATCCACTGTCCTCGCGGATCTGTCATCAGATTTTGAAGTGCCTGATCAACCATATCCAGTGCCCATAACATCCGATGATCTGGAACTCCTGCTGCTTCCAGCCAGATTTTCGCGACCTTTCTCATTCTTCTGCGTTCCTGTGTCAACAGCTCACCTGCACAGTTTTCACCGATATACTGAAAGATCCTATGGATCACGGTGCCGATATGCCTGACTTCCTCACCTGCCCATTCAAATTCTATATCCCGCAGTTCAACCCCGGACCTTTGCAGCAGTGGTATTGGCGAAGGACAGGACGTCCAATCCAGGGAAAGCCTGAAACGACGAAGAGGCTCACCCTGCCCACCTGTTTCAATCTCTGGGGCTGCGATATCCTTGCCCAGTGATGTTTGCCAGACTTCATGAAATCTGTCTGCAACAACAGGCCAGAGATAAGATAGCAGGGAACCTGTATTCGGTTGGCTGATTTCACCATCCTTCTCTGGGACCTGACCAAAAAGATACAACCTTTTACATGCCCGTGTTGCCGCAACATAGAGCAAGCGTACCGCTTCATTCTCCAAACGGGAATGCTCGATATCCTTGATGAACCCTGTCAGAGCACTGTCATACCGTGACGCCGCATTACGAATGGATGAAAGCAGAAAATCATGGCCCCATTCACTAACGTATTCAGACCAGTAAAGAAGTCTGGAACTTTCGCCACGTGATTTATGTCCCAATCCAGGCAAGATTACAGCATCAAATTCCAAACCCTTGGCCTTGTGTATTGTCATCAACTGCAATACCTCATCAGAGAAAGCATGGCTGCCACTGGCAAATAAATCTTCCAGCAACTCGGGTAAATCCATTACGTCGAATGGGGATCGCTCAATCACGGTCAGACGCCTGAAAAAGGACTCTGCCGACTCCATCTCGATATCGGTCTGCAACACTGCGGCCCCTCCCAGCTGACACCAGACACGTTCAACCAGCTCACTGAGGAGCATCCGGCCTCTTTCATCACGCGCTGCAGAAAAGATCGGTAGGCAGCGTTGCAGTCGACAGCGCGCCGAATTCGACAAACGCTCCTCTTGCAAGGCATCTTTGATCAAGGCAAATATCGTTTCATTCTCCTGCGCCAAATCGGACAGCTCCAGGAGATCTGCAAGTGTCAACCCTACAAACGGAGCACGTAGCACTGAAAACCACGCCACACGGTGCGCCGGCTGCATCAGGGCCTGAGTCAATGCAACCAGATCACGCACTACAGGCTCCTTCCCAAGACGTTCAATCTCCACTGCATGAAAGGCGATTCCTGCATGACGCAGATGAGGAATGATCTTCAGAAGATGGCTTCTGTTCCTCACCAACACAGCGATACTGCTGATATCGCCCTGTTCACGCAGATTGTTGATCAGATCACATATCCTTTCGGCCTCGACCTCGAACCCTTCTTCCCTGTTTTTCGCCACAAATGGATACACCGTTACTGGCATATCCTCGGACTTTTGGCCAGGATCCCCTGCCTGGCTGGTACTTCCTGATCGGGATGACGTATAACAGATTGCCCCGCGGGTCATGTCGTTGCGTTTCGGAAAACATTGAGAAAAAGCATGATTGAACCAATCGATCATCCCCTCGCAAGAACGAAAATTCACCTGAAGCTGGACAAACTCCAACTGAATATTGCCAACACCCTTCTCCCTTGCATGCAGAAAAAGGCCGACATCTGCCTGTCGAAATCGATAGATCGATTGCATGGGATCTCCGACAAGAAACAGCGTTCTACCATCCCCGCATTGCCAACCGGCAGTCAGACGTTCCAGCAGTTCAAACTGCAAGACTGAGGTATCCTGGAATTCATCCACCAGCAGGTGGCTGATCCGATAGTCGAGAGCAAGCGCAAGAGCAGTCGGGCTGTCGTCTGCACCCAGTGCATTCAGCGTAGACAATCCAATTTCATTGAAATCTACTTCTTTTCTTTCCTGAAATATCAGATGGAGGCACCCCAGAGAAACTCGCAGCATCTTCATCAGAATCTCGAGAATCTGCCACTCTGGTTCCGAATAGGAATACTCCGGAAGATGAACTGTCCGGGCAAGTATTGCCCGCAGATCCTCGCGGGTAGCCAGTTTCTCCAGAAGACTCATCATCTGCTGCTTCTGCATGGCAAACAGCTTCTTCTCCTCCGAGGATCCGCTTGACGCCGCCGGGAATCCTGTCTTCATGTTTACCGTTTTCCTCCAGCTGCCGGAACCTGTCAGCAACAGAGACACAAGCCCTCGCCATATCTGTATTGCCGCATCACTACTGCCCGGAAGTTTCTGCAGATCGAGACAGGCATGCAGTGGATGATCAGCCCCCACATTCGAAGCCGCAAACCTGGCACACTCCAGCATAGATTCTACTTCCGATTCTGGAAGTTCGGATATGGCATTGACACACTGTAACAGGTGATGCTTCACAAGATGACGGCGTGCTGTTTCCAGAGTCTGCCTGAGCGCAGACTCATCTGCATGGCATTCCATTACAACATGAATCCACTGCTCCCGTTGTGAAAGCAGATCAGCAATCAGCATCTGCAAACGGTTTACACGAAAATCCATATAGTCCATCAGCCTGGAGAATGGCAAGGCCAGATCGGGATCATCAAGCATATATTGGATGGTTACCATTGCCGCCTGTTGATAGAGTGATTTCGGGTCATCACTGATCTGTATCTCTTCACCCTGAAAAGAGGCCAGGGGAATTTGGCGTACCAGAGAGGCGCATAATGAATCAATCGTCAAAATCCGCAAACGATTCGGACTGGATAGCAGTCTCCAGCCCCTGACCTGATCCACATGAAGCACTGTTTTGGCAAGGGACAGTATTTGTCGTTGATGGGGATCATCCGGATGACTGTTCTCGCTGGCCATTCGCAGAGCCTGAGTAATTCTCAAACGCATTTCACTCGCTGCCTTGCGGGTAAAGGTGATGGCCACCACCTCTTCCGGTGATTCAACTCTACCCAACAACCTCAAAAAACGTAGCGTCAGCAGACCAGTCTTGCCTGAACCGGCTGGGGCCTGAACAATCACGGACCGATCCGGATCTATGGCGATATTGCGAGCCTCTTGATCAGCAGTGCTCATAACGCCTTTCTCATCTCATCAATCCTGCATAGCGTCTGCAGCCGACAATATCGGCATGTCTCGGGAAATTTCCTGGGGTCTGGCGTTGCCTTCCCCATAAGAAAGTCCTGTGCAAGACCCTCCAACACCCTGTCCCAGTCCTGAAGCATCTGCTCCCAGGACTGGTACTGCTGGCCCAGCTCGTGTTTATGGAATGGTTTAATCTTGTCCGGAAACCCTTCGTCTGCTGCCAGACCCAGTAATGCCACACCATCTTTTCTGATCAAACCCAGCGCCAGCCCCCTTACCATTCTTCCCTTTTGATGCAAGGCCCTGCAATAAAGCGGCAACTGTGGGTCTTCAGGCCGCTCCGAGAACCAGCCAGAAGGACTGACCCGACCCGTTTTGTAGTCGATCAGGAGCAGATCCTGACCATGATGAATCTGGTCGACCCGGTCGATCTTGATCCGCAGCTTGAGTCCGCCGACATCGGTCATGCTGGAACATTCTCGATCGGTTACCGAGAAATCATCCCGACTGCGCTCAAGATTCAACCAGTTCATCACAAGATCCAGCAGCCGGGATTTCATCATGTCCTCCCAGTTTTCCGAAAAACGCATCCCTTTGCTCTGCAACTGCTCGTGAAAAATGCTGTCGATGATCGTCTTCACACGACCCTGCACCTCACCCTGATCCATTCCTGCAAGTGTATTTCTATCACCGACCTGATCCCAGAATCGTTCCAGCACAGCATGCAACAGGCTTCCATGTAGCCGTTCACTTGGTCCAACCTGTGTTCGTGAAGGGGCCTTGACATGCAGTCGAAAACAAGCAAAGGCCTGAAAGGGGCAGGCTGATTGCAACTCCAGGATTGCACTGCCCCCATGCACTTTCTTTCCACTCTGAAACGGTATCGGTTTCTCTGAAAACGACTCAATGCTGGAGGTTTTCTGCAGTGAATATAATCGAGGCAATTCTTCTATACGGTATACCTGGGAATGGGCCTTGTCATCCAGATAGTCCGAAATCATTGGGCTGGGCTGCAGAAGTTGATCCCCATCGACTCGAGGCAGACCAACCTGAATCTCGTTTGCACTGGAAAAGATATTTCGGGTGATGGTTGCAGCATCTTCACAAGTCAGTTCCTCGGAAGCTGCCGTTATCCCCCATCTCTTCTGCACGTCTGCAGAAATAAGGGGGTTGCGGTAACGACGCTCCGGCCAGACTCCATCATGCCATCCCAACAACCAGACAGCGTCGAACTGCAATCCGGCACAGTCATGAATGCCAACAACCTCAATCGGGACATCCCCCTGTTCCGCCTGGAAAACTGTTTCTGTAGCCATTTCCCTGAGATGTGACAGGGCATTCTCCAGTGTCAGCCTACCCCAGATCTCCTGGGCTGCCGAGAAGCCATTGAGCAGCTGCTTCCAGGCATCCAATAAATTCATCTCTCGATCATCAAGCGCCCTCCCCTGCCCCCATCCTGCCTCTTGGAGCAGAGAGATAAATCGCTGTACCCATTGCTGAGGAAACAGCGAGTCTTTCGATCCAAACTGATAGGGCAATATTGATTGCAGTGCTTGCAATAATACGGGACAGGATGCCTGATCCCTTATCATGGCAGCAAGCTGTCCAGGTTTGACCTGCTGAGCACCGGTCTCTCGCAGAAACAGTGCCAGATCTGCCCTTGCATGGTATTCCTCCGACCAACCCGGAAGATAGGGAGAAAGAAGGATCGTGGTCAGAGAGTTGAGGGAGATGTCCTGAAACTGAAATTCAAGCAACACTATCGCATCTCGTATCATGGAAAACGATGCAAGCGATTCTCCCGTTGAAAAACGATAGGGGCAAACGCCATCCCTGGAGGTTATCGAGAGGCGTTTCTGTGGAAACAGGATCTCGTCGAGATTGCGCTGCAGACTTTTTTTTCGAGCTTCAAGATCAGGAACGATGATCCCCAGTCGCCTTTCCGGCGATTCTTCCAGCTGTCTGAAGGCCCAACTGGCGGCCAGTCGGATTTCTTCCTCCGGATCAGTACAGGGCTGGGCCATGATCCTGGCCTGCCTGGGAGATCTTTCATACAGTACTATGCTGACGCCTCTCTCCTGCAGAAAATCAAGCAGGCATTCCTGGGCCGGTGTCAGTCGGTCAAACCCTGCCAGGGCAACAGAAGCCGTGATCGGCGGGGATGTGGCGGAAAGATAGTTCACCAATTTCCATGGCAACTCTGCCTGGCTCACCCAACCATTTGCCCGACATATTTCTGAAAATTTCTGGGCCCAGGCAAAAAAACTCTGGTTGACTGATTCCTGACCGAGCCGATTCTGTCCATGAGGATGTTCATGGTCCAGCCATAACCTCCAGGCATTCTGCGCCTGTCTGGCCAGCCCGGCAGGGTAAACCAGCTCGGAAGACGAGTCCTCGACTATTATCTGTTGCCAAACCTTCTTTTCATGCTGGGATGACAGCAATCGCAGGGGAGGGATCTGCCCGGAAAGCATCGCCGTGTCCCACATATCCTCAAGCCATGCTGACCAGGGGAGAATCTTTGGACTTGACCAGACAGACTGATATTCCTGTCTGCTGCGATCAACGTACTGTCGAAGATTTCTTGCAAGGTGGACACTGCATGTCAGCAGAATGCCGCCCTGATCGAGAAACGGATGAATATCGTCGTCGCTAATGTTTGACCGGGGTTGGTCCTTGCAAGTAACCAACGATATCCGCCCGTATTAATTCCGGGGGATAATCATACTCCAATTAACGTTCCAGATACTTGAGCTTGCCCTCGACACCATTCATTTCGTCGGCATTTTCCAGGGCATCCTTCATCTCTGATATCACTGGCCATTGCTTGGCCAATTCGGCATTGAGTGCAATCATTTCCTGCTGATCCTCCGGAACATCATCCTCCGAAACGATGGCCTCAGCAGGACACTCCGGTTCGCACAATGTGCAGTCAATACACTCATCCGGATCAATCACCAGAAAATTCGGACCCTCGTGAAAGCAGTCTACGGGACAGACCTCAACGCAGTCGGTGTATTTGCATTGGATACAGTTTTCAAGGACAACATAGGCCATACAGACTCTCCCCTTTTGTAAAAATCGTTATCTGATGGGCAATTATATAGGCAGTTTATTTCTGATGTAAATGCCCGGCATGCAGTCATTATCTATCGGATTATTCAGCCTGCATTCAGCTACAGGGCATTATGCTGGAGCTGAAATTTAAAAATCGACTCAAGGAGAAGACCATGAAATTCAAGACAATCGGTATCGGCATCATTGCCCTGTCTCTGTTCACCAGCAACATGATCATGGCGGATGACAGCCAGGAAGCGGCCAAGGCACTGGCCAAGAAAAGTGGCTGTTTCGCCTGTCACAGCATTGACCACAAGGTTGTTGGGCCAGCCTGGATGGATGTCTCCAAACGCTACAAGGGTGATGATGGTGCACGTGATCGCCTGATCAAGAAGGTCCATACTGGCGGCAAGGGGAACTGGACAGAAGTCACCGGCGGAATGGCCATGCCCCCTTATTCTCCCCGCGTCTCTGACGAGGATATTGAAAAACTGGTGGATTTTGTCCTGTCATTGGCAAAATAATCCCTGTTCGCAAGGATTTGCAACGGAAGTAGTCCTGCCTCCTCTGTCCCCCGCCAAGGCGGGGGATTTTTTATCCCCGGGTTTGGTGTTGAAAATAAAAATTGGTTGCCTCGACAAACCCCTCTACGCTGCCACAATCAAAGCGTCGTCCCGAGAAGGGGAAGCCGATGACCTTGTTGCGGGCGGCCAGCACCTTGAGCGCATCGGTCAGCTGGATCTCTCCGCCATTTCCGGGTGGAGTTTCCCTGAGAATATCAAAGATATCCGGCGTCAGGATATAACGCCCAATCATGGCAAGATTTGAAGGGGCCTGATCGATTGCCGGCTTTTCCACCATCTGTTCAATCCTGATACTGCCGTCAGGCAGGGCCTGACCACTGACAATCCCGTATTTGCAGACATCTTCCCGCCTGACCTCCTCCACTGCAACGATGCAGCACTGATGTTGTGCATACAATCGTGTCATCTGCAGCAGCACACTCTCATCATCATGGCAGAGGTCATCTGCCAGGATAACTCCGAATGGCTGTTGACCGACAAGAGGCTCACCGGTCAGTATGGCATCCCCCAGGCCCCGCATCTTTGTCTGGCGTACATAGGTAAAGGTACATTGGTCGATCAGCTGGCGAATGGAACTCAGATATATCTCCTTCTGGGTACCACTGATCTGGTCTTCCAGCTCATAGGTAATATCAAAATGATCCTCGATGGCACGTTTGTTGCGACCGGTGACAAAGGCCATGGTGTGCATGCCTGCCGCCACCGCCTCTTCTACTCCGTACTGGATCAGCGGTTTGGTCACGATCGGCAGCATTTCCTTGGGCTGCGCCTTGGTGGCAGGCAGAAAGCGTGTGCCATAACCGGCTACCGGGAACAGGCAGATCTGGATAGGTGTCGGGTTATCCCGGGGAGTATCTGTCATGTCAAAACCACTTGGCCATGGGTGGATCAAAAACGCGCATTATACCCTTTCCCGATCAAAGTTTCTCCAGATTCAGCCACCATTCAGTTTGGCAGGACTACCATGAAACTGACATTAGTAAAGGAGGTCCATCATGAAAACATTGATCAGCACAACCCTTCTCGCCGTGACACTGGGCATGACCGGAATCGCTCATGCAGATGATGATGACGATTACCATGAATATGCCTCACCGGCCTATTCATATCAAGACAACCTTCAGACGAGTTCCAGCCCCTCATTTACAGTTCGGGCAAGGGTGATCGAGGTACAGCCAATTCTGGAACAGGTCAGGCTACCAGCCAGAAAACATTGCTGGGATGAAGAGACCAGCTATCAGTATCCAGACAGTTATCGCCGTGAAAGCTTCCCGGCACATGCCGTCCTTGGCGGAATCATC
>RFGN01000029.1 GCA_003696645.1 Gammaproteobacteria bacterium
GGGCTGGCGACCACCCGATGTTGCAGAAAAATACCCGGTCCATATCGTCGAAAATTTCGACCACTTTGAAAAGTACGACAATCACCCTTCCACAGCCCTTGTGTACTGGTCCTGGTTCCAGCTGATCACCACTCTGTTGCTGATGTTTTTCATGTTCAACCAGATTGCCAACATACCTTTCCCCATGCTCCTCGTTTACGGGCTGTTTCTGTTTTTGAGCGTTTACAGCTACACGACCCTGCTGGATAAATCGCCCTGGGCACTGCTCACCGAGAGCCTCCGGGCTGCCATGGGTTGGGGGCTTATCGTCGCAATGGGTGACTGGTTCGGGCTGGACAGGATGATGCCGGGGGCGTCCACCCTGCTGGCCCTGTACTTTGCCTTCAGCCTTGGAGTGGTTGCCTGGTTTGTGTTTAGCGAAGTATGGCCTGAAAGAAAAACAGCCCGGGCCCAATTCTGACCCGGGCCAATGCCTGATTCTTTTCCGAAGATTGGAAAATTCCTTTACTGCACGGCAGTTGTGTCCGGTTGTTGAGGCTGGTTCAGCACTGCTTTTGGTTCTTCCAAATGAACAACCTCAGCTTTGTAAACGACGAACAGGGTGCCCAACCTGGTGTTCAAAGAAAGCACGGGTGCCGAAACGTAGTAAAGTCCGTTGCTGCTTTCAAAATGGATATCGTCGGGCTTGAGCAATGCTTCCGGATAGATTTCAGCAAAGGGCTGCCCCTCGTGCTTTTTGTTGGTGGCAACCAGAACGGTACCCTCCTCATTGGCCAGTACGATCTCAGAAATGTGCTCTTCCTGTACCAGTTGCCTGAAATACTGATCCACTTCGTCAAGGTTGTCACGGATCATGGATGATCGCACAGCCCAGACAAAAGTTTTCATCATAAGGGTCAGTTGGCGCTGGGCATTGAGGTCTAGGGCCAGCTTCATTTCCTCTTCATAGTGGGTCTTGGTTTGCTCCAGTTCTTTGGCGTGCTGCCGGGCTGTCATCGATTGCCAGACAAAAAGAAAAATAACCAACAAGAGCAAAACGCCGATTACCGTATAAAACCACTTGAACTGTTTGATGTGGTCCGCAAGGCTTGATTTGATTGATTCCATGTAGTGTAGGATTTAGTGTTTGCGAAGAAAAAATACGCTCCGATGGAAGGAGCTCCAACAGGACATCTACCCGCTGCGGTGGTCACCAACTATTTTCACTGATAATAATCAGAAGTGACCCGGCTAAAATTCCGGTGTCGTTGATACAGCCTGCTAAAGTGAAGGCGCCTGCATTGAAACAAAGCTGATGATCTTGCCTACATTTGAGCGCGTTATCACCACTTTAATTGAATGCAGGAAAAACAAACAGAAAGAACTGAGAAAACCTTCTATGACTCCTTGTCAGATGAAGAGCTGGTAAAGTTGATCAAGGATTCCGGCGATGCACTCACGCTACGCAAATGCCAGGAACAGATCTACGACCGATATGCCCGCAAAGTGTATTTCAAATGCCTGGGCATCGTCAAGGACCATGATGACGCTCAGGATCTGACCCATGACATCATGGTCAAAATTCTGCTGAAAATTCGCACTTTCAGAGGTGATTCGCCGCTGTTTGGCTGGATTTACGCAGTGACTTACAACCATTGCCTTTCCTGGCTGCAAAAACGCAACAAAGTCAGGATGCAGGATTTTGACGAAAAGTCAAATGAAATTGCCGACAGCGATGCCGAGCTGGACCTGAAGAAACTGACTGAATTAAGGCTCGAAAAACTGCAAATTCTAATGGACAGCCTCAGTGAATCCGACCGGATGATTTTGATGATGAAATACCAGGACGGCTTTTCGGTGAAAGATATATCCACAATGCTCGATCTGGGAGAGAGCGCCGTTAAGATGAGACTTAAGCGAAGCCGTGACCGCCTCGCAGAACTTGTAAACAATCACCACAGCGATGAGTGACCAAAACAAGGACATACCGCCAGAAAAACTGGAAGAGACCTTCGACAGGATTCTCGAATCCAAACTGAAAGGCATCGAGCCTGAAGGGCAGATGCCTGAAAACCTCAAAAAGGCCGTCTTTGACACCATTGACACAGTTGGCTTGCTGGCGGAGGTCGTGGACTTGTTTGCCGTTAAATTTCCCCTCGCCAATTTGTCTTTCCTTTCTGAAGAGGACGAAGAAACTGCTAAAGACCAGACCGGCGACCAGCCAGATGAGGAATAGCATGACCGGATTGTGACCCGGAAGACCATTATCAGTCCTGCCATCGCTAACGCTAGTTGAAACAAAACTTCAAACCACAAAGTCATGAACGAATTTACAGGATGGGCAGAAGTGTTTTTTACCAGCTTTCAGACCTTCGGTCAAAAAATTATGGGAGCCATCCCGGAGATTCTCGGCGCCTTTCTCATATTTCTTTTGGGCTGGTTGTTTTCCAGGTTTGCATCGAAGCTGGTTTCCAAAGGACTCAAACTCATAAAGTTTGACACACTCGCTGAAAAAATCAACGCACAGACTTTTCTGAACAAAGCGAATATCGCGCGACCACCCTCCGAAGTAATTGGAACATTCGTCTACTGGATAGTCATGCTACTGGTGGTTTTGTCGGCTTCCGATGCGCTGGGCTGGACGGCCGTTTCACAGGAAGTTTCCAAACTGCTGGGCTTGTTACCCAACCTGCTGGTAGCGGTGATATTCTTCGTCGTGGGCACTTACATTGCCACCTTTGTGAAAGATGTCATCCGCTCAGCTACCAATTCATTGGGCATTGCAGCTGGCAAGATGATCAGTTCCGTCATTTTTTACCTGCTGCTGATTCTCATTATTCTGACAGCCCTCAACCAGGCAGGAGTGAATACGGAAATAATCACCAGCAATCTGATGATCATTTTGGCCTCCATTCTTGGTGCTGCAGCATTGTCATACGGCCTTGCATCGAGGGAGGTAATGACCAATATCCTTGCAAACTTTTTCAACAGGAGAATTTTCCATCCTGGACAAACCATAGAGCTGGAAGGGTTGAAAGGCAAGATCATCACTGCCAGCAGCACTTCCATCATTCTGGAGACTGACAAGAAGGAAAGGCTGGTAATACCTGCCAATGAACTTCTCACAAAAAGGGTGAAAATCATTCAGGACCCAAGTCATCTTTAACTAACCACCTCACACACCGGAAGTACAATGTTGTCGTCTCAAGAGAAATCAGGGACGAGGCCTTGCCGGTGCGCAAAACGCTAACATTTACACCAATGGTAAAACGATTTCTGACTTTCGTTTTGATTCTCCTTGCCGCCTCAGTGGCCATGGGACAATATTCCACGGTAATTTACAACTACGAACTGAACCGCTTCGGTGAAAATGAGCCGCTTCCTTCCGAAAGGAACATATTGTTCACCGGAAACATTCCTTCCTTTATTGACGTGGTTGAGATAAGTATCTACAACCACAAAGGGCTGGAGAGCAGAGGGCCCCTTGCGGCAGGAGTCTGGAAGCGCACTTTCAACGACGAAGGAACTGCCTTCAGCATTCCGATGAATTATCCGCTTCAGGCTTCAAAAAAGTACGATGTGGCCATTACGTTCTTCTCTGCGGTATCGGATGAGCAGAAAGCGGAACTGTACCAGCAACTGCTGGCCAACCTCCATGCCTATCTCGACCAGACCACTCAGGTAGGCCGGTCTGGCTTCAAGCTGATCAGGAAATCTAAGCAACTGGTGGCCGACCTCAACACCATCGTTTGGACCGGGCTGCAGAATTACCGAAGCAAAACCAACTTGAGTTTCAATGGTTTTTCTGACCTCGTTGCCCAGAGCATCGACAACCTCGACAATACCAAGCTGCCTGCTTCCATGCAAAGCCTGCCTGACTCACTCAAAGAGGCAAAAAAAGCAGCAATGAAAGCCCATGCTTTGCAACAGGTAAAAACCCAGGTGGATTCGGAATTGCGCTTCCTGCTCAACCAGGATTGGGCAATGCTCTACGATCAGCGCTACATCGATGATTATCCGACGGAAGACAGGCCGACACATTTCGCCATCAACGCCGGATATGGCGGCATCTGGCTCAATGGCAAGCTCGACGATAAAAGCTCTTTCGGCGATGCGGCATATTTCGGACTGGGATTCCCGCTGTCCACCAGCACCATTGCCCCCAGGTTCCTTCAGGACGCTTCGCTGACAGTCGGTTTTTTTACCAGGAACTTCAATGGTGATGATGGCACCACTTACAGCGGGCCTATTTTCAACCGGCCGCTTTACGCAGGCATTGACTACAAGCTTTTCTCTTTCATCCGACTGAATGGTGGCGCTGCCATCATCGAAAAGACCCCGGCCAACGGCTCTGGCAATTCGATCGTTCTGAAGCCTTTTCTCGGAATCAGTGCCAAAGTGAACATTTCACTAAGCCTAGACAAATAGCCACATTAAATACTTCACTTTTGGAACCTCCCAGTTGGGAGGTTCCCTGTTTCAAATTCAGGGAAATGGTCAACATCAAACATATCTTCACCCTTTTGCTACTGCTCATGACAGGCAGCCTTTGTCTGCATGCCCAGCAGAGTGATTTCGGATGGAAAGTGGGCACCAACGGTGGCATTTTCAGCTACTACGGCGACCTCACCGACAAGTTCAGGCTCCTCCAGCCCACAAAAAAAACGATCAAGCCCCTCGAAAACATCAACTTCGAGTCGTATGGCTGGATGGTGGAAAAGAGCCTGTCCAAATCCTGGGGCCTTGGCCTTGCCTACAGCAAAGGCAACTTCACAGCCAATGACAGAGCCATTGACTGGAATGGTGACCTAAGAACCGACACAAAGAATTTTGCCCGTTCTCTCAATGCCCAGACAAAGCTGAAGAACTATTCCATGTACTTTGCGTGGTATCTCGACAACGGAATCCTATTCAGCAATAAGGCGGTGGTTGCCCCCTACCTGAAAGTTGGTGCCGGACTGACCAGATTCAAGGTCTATGGAGACCTCTACACCAACGGCCAGCGCTATTACTACTGGCCCGATGGCACCATCCGGACCCATGAAACCGGCACTCCGGGCGCCCAGATCATCGAACAAGATGGCGATTTCGAAACCAACCTTACCGATCTCAGAACCGAAGGGAAAAAGTACAAGACCACTATCCTGACTCCTACCACCGGCATTGGGTTCAAGTTCAGGTTCCTCGACCGCCTGAACCTCAATGTCGAGTACAATTTCTATTTCACGCAGACAGACTACCTCGATGACGTGGCCGGCAAATTCCTGCAGGACTACGAATCTCCGGAGCAGCAATATGCCGCCAACCCTGCCAACATCCAGGGTGAATACCGCGGCAACCAGGACGGCAAAAACGACTTTT
Organism: Gammaproteobacteria bacterium; assembly: GCA_003696645.1. GTDB lineage: Bacteria > Pseudomonadota > Gammaproteobacteria > J025 > J025 > J025. The sequence goes on from RFGN01000029.1 coordinate 5,341, forward strand.
ACACGATGGCGAGCATTTCCTTGCAATACAATTTCCAGCGCAAGCCGGAAGCATTCCGGGCGCCGGTCATCCGCACCGGTTCGCTTCCCCTCCTTGCTCCGCCAGTTTCAGACAAGGCGGCTGATGCCACAAAAACAGACGCCGCTCCAGTGAAAAAAGCTGCCGACAAGGCCCCCGCCAGACCAGCCGTAAAACCGGAAAAGTTCCGCCATGTGGAAATCGACTCGACCGTGGAAGTCATAGACGGCAAAACCTACATCACCGTAAAAAAGGTGCTTTCCGTTTCGGAGGTCAAAGATGAACCGGCATTTACCGAAGGAAGTAAAACCGACACCCTGCTTTTGGAGGAAGAGGAGATCATCGAAGTGGAAATGGATTCTGCCGGAGCAGAATCGCTTCTTCCGGATTCCATGCTGATCCACAGAGCTGATTCAGTGGTGGAAATCGAAGTTGAAATCGTGGAGCAGGACAGCGCCAGCGTTACGGAACGGGAAATAGAGGATGAACTGATCGTCAAAAATGAAATAGCGGTCACAACCGACAGCACGGAAGTGGAGCAGGATTCCACAATCCTTCAGAAAGTGCTGACGGATACACTGGAAATCGTGAAGGACACGGCGGTGAAAAAGAAGGTCATCATCCAGCAAATTGAAGTGGTCCCCGACAAAACGAGCGTGAAGGACAGTTCCGCAGCGGTGGTTCCGCAAAGGGCTGCCGTGAAGGATTCGCTGCCTGATGAAACCATTGTGAGAGACACGGTCAAGGTCAAAGTCGTGAAAGATGAGCCACCGGCCGCCAAAGCCGTTGAGAAGAAAAAAAGTGAACTGCCTGCGACACAGGTGCCCCCTGAAGTGAAAGAACTGCGGGCAGAAGTTGCGAAGCTGAAAAAAGACCTTGAAGCGATCGAGCCTGTGAACGAAGAAGTAAAGGCACTGAAAGCGGAATCCTCAGAGACCAGGAAGCAGGTGGAACAATTGCGCAGCGAAATAGCCAGGCTCAATGAAAAGCTGAACCAGCCAAACCCCAAGTACGACAAAGAAGAACTGGCCCAACTGCGCCAGGAAATTCAAGCCATCAAGACCCAACTTCAGGAGCCCCCCCTACAAGCACAGCCCATCATCATCCAGCCGCAGGCAGCCCCACAGAAAGCAGAAGACAATGCAAAAGATGAACAATACGAAGCATTGAAAAATTCAATGGAAGCCTTGCAGAGCCGGCTCGATTCCATTGCTGCTGACACTTCCAGGACCGTAAAGCCGGCAGACAGCTCTGCTGATTCTCTCAAAGCTGTGGTGCAGCAGTTGCAGCAGCAACTGGCTGCCATGGAAGCCCAGAGAAAGCTGGAAGCACAAAAGGCCGCCGAACTGGAAGCCGCCAGGAAAAAACAGGCTGAGGAAGAAGCCCGTCAGCAAGAAATAGCCCGGATTCAGGAAGAGGCCGCCCGTCGTCATAAAGAGCTGGAAGCAGAAAAACAGGCCCTGCAACAGGAGCTGGCCAGAAAAGCCGCCGAGGAAAAGAAAATGCAGCAGCGCCTCGCTCTCCGGCAAAAAATTGACTCCCTCGGCATCCGGAAAGTGTATTTCGCCGTCGGTTCATCGGAGCTGGGTTCCGAAGGGCAGCAGACCGTCGCAACGGTTGGCAAGCTGATGCTTCTGCATCCCGAGCTGAAAGCCATCCTGCAGGGCTTTACCGACCCCAGTGGCAATGCCGCTAAAAACATTCGCCTTGCCAATCAACGGGCAGAGGCAGTCAGATCGGCATTCAACAGCCTGGGTCTGAAAAATGATCGGCTGGAAATAACTCCCGGCCAAATAGACCGGAACGTGAAGGACCCCAAAGAAGGACGAAGGGTGGAAATCAGGCTCGAGATCGTGGAATGAGGCCGCTGGCCCCTACCCTTTCAGCACAACGGTTTTCAGCTTTTCCGCAAGGGCATTGCGGTGTTCCATCAGTTTTGATTGCACTTTGAGCAATTTCACCAATTCCGGGTTA
>RFGN01000216.1 GCA_003696645.1 Gammaproteobacteria bacterium
GCGATCGGATTTATCGCTGCTTTCATCTGGGCGACCCGAAGTGGACAGTATGATGATATGGACAGCCCGGCTATCCGGATGCTCCATGATGATGAAGACATTCCATGATCTTCGAACATCCGTCAGTCCATCGCGTCTCGCCTGTCAGCGAGCTAAGATAACAAGTCATGGATTTCAACACGGCCGCCGATCTGGCACGAAAACTGATGGTCGAACACAAACTGCGCGGTTGGTCTTTTCGGTTCAATCGTGGTAAACGCACATTAGGCTTGTGTGATTATTCTCGTAAAAGGATTGAGCTGTCAGCCTATTTTGTAGCTCATAACGACGAGTCGGCTGTGCGTGATACTTTGCTGCATGAGATCGCTCACGCGATCGCCGGCCAACGTGCGGGGCATGGCCCGAAATGGCGTGCTGTATGCCGTCGTATCGGCGCCAAGCCTGAACGATTGGATCGGGAAGCCGTGATGCCTAAGGGGCACTGGGCGGCGACCTGTCCGTGTTGTGGTGAAGTTCACCGCCGCTTCCGAAGGCCGATGCTTGGCCGTCGTTATTACTGTTCACACTGTGGACCGGAACGAGGGCCACTCCAATTTCAGATCCCTGCCTTGGTCACCCTTCGTCCTTATCAGGAAAGTCATCGATTGGCAAAGAAAACGCCTCATCAAACATAGGCTGTCAAAAAGCCAAACCTGGTGAAAATAGGTAAGAATTGCGAAGTGTAATAGGGCAGGGCTTATCGTTTCAGCCCCCTTTGTGATCGTTTTTGGCAGATAGCCCTTTTTACGGAGCCTTCTGCGCTATGGTGATATACTACTGAAGGTGGGAATCCCGTCACGTTCGGCTTAGGCCAGCGCGGGGGGATGTTTGCACATTGAATTCGGCCCGGGTGTCCCAACCGTATCGCTTGGAAGGAAATCGGGCGGTGACGGCTTGCAACTTATTTAATTGATGCCTAATGGCAGGAGAGAGATGGATGTCAGGTAGAAAGTTTCGGCTGTCGAACAGGCGACGGACAGGTTGTGTGCGCCGAGCTTTTCACTTGGGATCAATGGGGCCCGAGAGAGGTGATCAGCCGGTCCGAGAGAGTCTCAAAGCCAGATTGGAGGCTCTCGAGCAGAGAGTATTGCTGTCTGCCTCGCCCGTCTTTGAGTTATCGAGCTTGTTGCCTGTTAATGGTGGCGATGGCAGTGCTGGGGTAGTCATTAACGGTGTTTCATTAGGTGATCGCTCCGGCGTATCGGTATCATCAGCAGGGGACATCAACGGCGATGGGTACGATGATATCATCATTGGAGCATTTCGTGATTCACCTAACGGGTTAGACTCTGGCGCTAGTTATGTGATTTTCGGGCAGCCCGGTGGTTTCTCGGCCACGCTTGAGCTTTCCACCCTCAATGGTAGTAATGGATTCAAAATCAACGGCATTGCCGCGGGCGACTTTTCGGGTCGTTCCGTAGCTGCCGCCGGTGATGTCAATGGCGACGGCTTCGATGATCTGCTGATCGGGTCATTCCTCGCCTCACCCAACGGGGCCGAATCCGGACAGGCTTATGTGGTCTATGGGCAAGCCGCCCCGTTTGTCGCCACGCTTGAGCTTTCGGCCTTGAATGGGACGAATGGCTTTTCAATTGATGGGATTACAGCGGGTGATCGTTTGGGATTTTCTGTTCGAGGGGCTGGGGACGTTAACGGTGATGGGATCGATGATTTTATCATCGGTGCCTCTCTTGCTGATTCCAATGGGGCCGATGCAGGCTCGGCCTATCTGGTCTTCGGGCAGACGAGTTTCGGCGGCAATTTCGATCTGACTACACTCAATGGCATCAACGGCTTTCGCATCGATGGCGTTTCCACCACTGATCAACTGGGTATTTCCGTCAATGCTGCGGGTGATGTCAATGGTGACGGTGTCGATGATGTGATTGTTGGTGCATATCAAACTGACACCAATGGCGTAGATTCAGGATCGGCTTATGTGATATTTGGATCTTCAGGGGGTTTCAGCGCGGTATTTGATCCCACCGCCCTAAACGGAACCAATGGTTTTACACTCAATGGCGGAGCAACCTTGGACAACGCGGGCCGCTCCGTCAGTTCAGCCGGCGACTTTAATGGCGATGGTTTTTCGGACATCCTGATTGGTGCTCCTGATGCCGACGGCGTTAATCCGGATTCCGGAAGCGCTTATGTTGTATTTGGTCATGATGGGGTGTTCCCTACCACCATCAACCTGTCATCACTGACCGGAGCTGACGGTTTCAAGCTAAACGGATTCGATTCCGGCGATCGTACGGGCCTGTCGGTTGCTTCGGCCGGGGACGTGAATGCGGATGGGCTGGATGATCTGCTTGTGGCGGCAGATCGTGCAGCCCCTAACGGTATCCGGTCGGGTGAGACATACCTTGTGCTAGGACGGTCTTCGGCCATGCCCGCTTCGATTAATCTGTCTGGCTTGGCAGGAAACGACGGCTTCGTACTCAACGGTATCAACCCCTCCGATAGCTCAGGGACAGCGATCCGTTCTGCAGGTGATGTCGATGGGGACGGCTTCGATGATTTTTTAATCGGTGCATTTTTGGCAGACCCGAACGGCTCGGAAAGCGGGCAGAGTTATCTCATCTTCGGCGGGGACTATTCCAACTCGGTGACTGATCTGGGCTCACCGGGTGATGACGCTATCATCGGCACGCCGTTGGGTGATGTGATCGTAACCGGACGTGGGCATGACGTTCTGACGGGTAACGGTGGGGCGGATGTGCTGATCGCTGGCCAAGGTGATGACGAACTGATTGTCAGTGATGCGATGTTTAAACGAGTAGATGGCGGGTCAGGTTCGGACACGCTGGCGATTGGCGGAACCGGCATTACTTTTGACCTGACCGCCATCTCGGATACACGCCTCAGGGATATCGAGACAATTGATATCAGTGGTGGTGCCAACCTCCTGATTCTTAACCATCAGGAGGTTCTTAACCTGTCAGGTTCTAGTAACACCCTCACTGTCATTCACGACATTTCAGGGATGGTCGATATCGGTTCCGGATGGACACAGGTCAATTCCCAGATCGTCAATGGTAATCAGGAAACAACTTATACCCAAGGAAATGCGACTCTGGTTGTCATTGAA
>RFGN01000217.1 GCA_003696645.1 Gammaproteobacteria bacterium
GGGTAGGGCTGATTCTCTATAAGAAGAAAAAGCAAAATATTAGGGTCAGTCAACGGAAGAACAACGATGCATCTTAATGCGTTAATTGATGACCTTAAAACTATCCCGGATTGGCGACGGGGACAGCAACCGGTTGATTATCCACTGTGGTCGCTGTTGCTGATGAGCCTGCTGAGTGCGATGAGTGGTTATACCTCGCTGCGCGGGATGAGTGACTTTATGGAGCGTCACTATCGCCACGTCATGGCTCTCTTCGGCGTAGAGGCACAGTCGGCACCGCAGTACTCGACTGTGCGTCGCATGAGCCAGTGGGTCGATGGAACCGCCGTCACCCACTGCTTCGAACGGTGGGCTCAGCGGCATGGTGCGCTGCAAGGAGTACAGGGAATTGCGTTCGATGGCAAGGCTTTAGGTTCAACGGTTGAAGATTGTCATGGCCGACATCAGGATTACGTCACGGTGGTGAGTGCCTGTGTCCATGACTACGGCTGGGTGGCCGCTCAGGACAGTTTTACCACTCAATCAGACAACGAAATTGCCGTAGTGCGCCGCTTATTAGCACACCTAGAGGTGCAAGGGGCTTGGTTCATCCTGGATGCGTTGCACTGTCAAAAAAACACTTACGGCGATTGTCGAAAGTGGCAATGAAGCTTGCATCGGCTTAAAAGCGAACCAGAAAACGTTGCTCCAGCAAGCTCAGCACTGTGCTGAAACTCAAGTTGCGTTGAGCCGTCACTACGAGGTGCTAGACACCACGCATGGACGCTGTGTGGAACGCTGTGTGGAAGTCTTTGCCGCGCCTGCGGCTCTCGCTCAAACTTGGCCAGAGGTTGTGGCTTTCGTCGCCGTGGAGCGATGCGGTTGGCGCGACAAAAGCTGTTTTCAACACCGCAGTTGGTTCATCTTGACACGGGTACTGTCGGCCACGGAAGCAGCTCACCTGATTCGTGAACATCGCGGGGCGATTGAGAATCGCTTGCATTGGGTCAAAGACGTGGTCTACCAGGAGGATCACTCCTTGATTCGCACGGCTCGACCCGCTGCCTTGATGGCGTTATTTCGAACCTGGGCGTTATCGGCCTTTCGCAAAGCCGGGCAGGACTCCCTCACACAAGCGATACGTCGATTTCAGCACGATATTCCAAAATTACTTTCCTTTCTGTAGAGAATCAGCCCTACCCATGCTGGGGGCATTCAGCGATCGCTTTCCCTTCAGAAGAGGGATCAAGAGGGCCGAGTCATTTCGCCCTTGGGCAAGGCCGATAGCCCCATCGCCGCCCTCCCTGCCCATTGGTTGAGGTCAAGCCCTTAACTCTGGTTGGGAGCGACAACTCGCCTAGGGCGTAGCCATTGAGAAAGAGGAGCTTTGTAGAGTTAGGGCATTCTCCATTGCCCTGACCCCAGGGAACTAATTATGTCACAACGAAAATGGCTATCTCTGATCGCGCTACTGGCTGTGGCCTTAGTGGCAACCAACGTTTTGCCCAGCCGAGCCGAAGTCATTAACCGAGGTATTGAGGCCCGTCCGTATCACGAAGCTCGCCCCGCACCAGCTTTTTTGCAACCCGATCTCAGCATTGTGGTAGGGCAGCCCTCGCCTTCAGAAATCAACCCCTCTTTTTTAGGGCCGGTGCTGCTCATGAAATCGGCCCAGGTCGATCTGGTCAAGGGTACGGCTAAATTGCCCCTACACAAGGGCAAATTGGCCTCCGGCGAAACAGCATGGTTCATTCTCACCGATGTCACTGACGAAAACTTGGCCGACCTGCATGGAGTCAACTATTCACCCAAGCTGGCCTATGGCTATACAGGCCGCAACCAGCGGAATGTCACCATCCAGCGCGATGGCACCTGGGTATTTGATCGCGGTCGGGTCGATTTCCAACCTCGACTCAGCCTCACTCCAGGGCCAGCAGCAGCGCCCTTTCCGCCCCAGGCGGTTCAGCCCGGTTCAGTGGGTGACAGGGCCTATACGCCCCTGGCCAAAGTCACCAACGCCACTAAAGATATCCTATTCAACGCCCCGATGGTGGCCTTTAACCAGAGTGACGAAGCGCTCAATGCCTTTTGTGACGGCAACGTCAACCATGACTTGGTGCACGACAAGGTAGTCGCTATCTGCCCCCGCGATGGCACCGTCACCCTAGAGTTGACTCTGGGGTTTACCTTTAGCAAGCCAATTCTTTACTTATCTACCGAGGCCAATGATCCCACTGTGGCCACCCTCGAAACGGCTACCTACGCTCCGGCGATGGAAGATCTGCCCTTTGCTCAGGAAGATGCTCTGCCTGGTGAATCGGCAGAGTGCATCTATGTTTTTATCAACGGGGCAACAGGGTTGGATCATCCCCACCGGCAGGGGCTATACAGTGCGCTAACTGATGGGCGCGGCCCGCTCAATGTCCTGGGCGGCATTCCCACAATTAATCTGGATTACAGCCCCCTCTGGCGGATCTTTCCGGCAGTTTGGACTGAGGAGGCGATCGCCCGTGGCTACCGTGCCCGTTTGAGTGACGCTATCCATATCGAAGATATGGGTGCTAAGGGCTACCTGCGTTCCCTGGATGGCGGTGACCTCAGAGCGGTCGGGTTGATTGTCAATTGTCCGGTGGTCTATCGGGTGAATTGAGGCAGCCGCTGCGAGTTAGATTGACCTCCCAAGCGCTTGGTTCAGGGGGGCTTGGGAGGTGGATGAGGCCAACCGCTACAGACGAGCCAGGCCACGTTTCAGGGCGATGGTGACGGCTTGAGTGCGATCGCAAGCTCCTAGCTTTTCTAAGATATTCCGGACATGGAACTTCACCGTACCTTCCACCACGCAGAGGGCTTCACTGATATCGCGATTGCTCTTGCCCTGCACCAGCAATTGCAGCACCTCCAGTTCCCGGTCCGTCAGGTCGGCCCCCTGAAATCGCTCCGTCAATTTTTGAGCCACTTGAGACATGATATATTTCTTGCCGCGATGGACCTGGCGAATGGCGGCAAACAGTTCCTCACAGGGGACATCCTTGAGGAGGTAGCCCCACGCGCCAGCCCGCAGGGCACGGTAAATATCCTCATCCCCATCGAAGGTGGTCAGCACAATGATGCGGGCATCAGTCCACTCGCGGCAAATGGCAGCCACGGCATCGGCTCCCTCTAGACGAGGCATCCGCAGATCCATCAGCACGACATCTGGTTGGTATTGGCGAAATAGGGCCACAGCTTCTTCGCCGTCCGCAGCCATAGCCGTCACCCGCAGGTCGGTCTGGCGCTCAAGGAGAGCCGATAGCCCCTCGCGTAGGGGCGGGTGATCATCCGCAATCAAAATGCGGATGGGGGACGACGCTACCTGCCAGGAGGCATGCTGCTGATTGGGTTCGGTTGCTGTTTCCAAGGATGGGTTCATGGTTCTACCTCGACCACAACATAGATTTGCGTGCCACGCCCTGGTTCGCTGTTGAGCATCAGGCGCGCCCCCACACGTTCTGCCCGCTGCTGCATAC
>RFGN01000218.1 GCA_003696645.1 Gammaproteobacteria bacterium
AGTGCACGCTTGATCTCGTCTTCTACAGAATAGATATCAAAGATGGGACGATCCCCGGTATAGTGTTCTACCTTGAGCATGGCTTCGGGAATAAACTTTTCCGAAAAACGCATCACCTCCCGATAGGCTGCATTGGAGTCCACTCTGATCTTGTCCAGACCAGAATGGAACAGGTCACGGATCACTCTGACGGGAAGGGGCAAGTCTTCATAGACATTGGACTCCGGGGCTGCATTCTCGGCGCTCAGAGTGATCTCTTCCCAGATTTTCTGGAGAAACTTCAGGTCAGTATGCAGTTCCTCATAAGTCAAACCTTCTGCAGCCGTCCGTACAATCACCCCGCCTTTCATCTGGTCGACCTGCATAATCTGTTCGAGACAACCCTGAATACGCTGTTTCTCCGACTCATCCTCAATTCTCTGGGAAAAGGCAATATGGCTTTCCAGGGGCATATAAACAAGGTAACGGGACGGGATGGACAAGCATGTCGTAAGACGGGCACCCTTGCTTCCCATTGGATCCTTGATAATCTGCACCAGCAATACCTGGCCTACCCGAAGGATTTCAGAGATTGATGCCTGACCCTCAGCCTGACGGGACTCATGTAGATTTGACAGGTGCAGGAAGCCCGCCCGTTCAAGCCCGATATCCACAAAGGCAGCTTCCATTCCTGGCAACACACGGTTGACCCTACCTTTGTAGATATTCCCAACCAGACCCCGATAGCTCTCCCTTTCAATATAAACTTCCTGCAGGATCCCGTTTTGCACCAGGGCAGCGCGGGTCTCGCGCGGGGTAACATTGATCAGGATTTCTTCGCTCATAATCGTTTATCCGTACAGGCCAAACCTTGCCAATAATTGACTGGTTTCATACAACGGCAGCCCCATCACGCCAGAATAGCTGCCTTCAAGCCGTTTGACCAGGCAAGCCCCTCTTCCCTGAATGGCATAGCTACCGGATCTTCCAAGATATTCTCCCGTTTCAATATAGGCCTGAATATCCTCTCTGGTCAGGGGGGCAAAAGTCACTCTGGATACATTCAGACGGGTTTCCAGACATTCGCTATCACTGATGGCAACCGCAGAATAGACCTCATGAGTCCTTCCAGCCAGCCTTGTTAACATTTGCATGGCCTCTTCGGCATCCTGCGGCTTGCCAAGAATCATATCATCTATTACCACAACGGTATCGCCTGCCAGCACCTTTACAGGCGAGTTTCTGGACTGAATGACACCTGCAGCTGCCTTTTCAGCCGCCAGACGACAGGTCAGCTCTGTCGGAGACTCGCCATGGACCGGGGTTTCATCAACCTCTACCTTGATCTGCTCGAATGAAACACCAATCTGTTCGAGCAATTCTGCTCTTCTCGGTGACGCCGATGCCAGATAAAGGGAGCAGGTCACTTCTAGCAGCCCCTGTGATAGGGGTGATTACGCAGGATGCTCAATCCCCGATAAAGCTGTTCAAGCAGAATCACTCTGACAAGCATGTGGGGAAAGGTCAATGGCGAAAGGCTCAATGTAAAGTCTGCCCTCTCCCGGCACTCCCGTGACAATCCTTCCGTTCCACCGATCACAAAGACCAGTTTCTGCCCCAGTTGCATGATATCCTGCAACAAATACGCAAACTCTTTTGAATCCAGACGTTTTCCACGCTCATCCAGTGCCACGATATATTCCTGGTGATCCGTTTTCGACAGGATTGATCGCCCCTCCCGTTCCCTGATCTGATCACGGCTTTGCGATTTCGTCCCTCCTGCAGGGATTTCGCAAAGTTGAAAATCCAGCTCTGGTCGAAGTCGTTTGGCATAAACGGCCATCCCTTCCTCTATCCATGAGGGCATTCCCCTGCCAACACTCAATAGTCTAACTTTCATCACCCAGCACCGCTGACTGGTCTCCTTCATCGATACACCAGAGACGTTCCAACCTGTAATAGTCACGAATCTCCTGCTGCATGACATGAACGATCACATCACCAAGATCAACCAGAATCCACTCGGCCTGCAGCTCGCCTTCTACCCCGACAGGGCGAAAGCCAGCTTCCTTGGCCTTTTCCACTACCTGATCGGAAATGGACTTGACATGTCTTTGCGAAGTTCCGGTCACGATAAACATCGCATCAGCAATATCGGTAAGAGCTCTGACATCCAGTTCAGTGATATCCTTGCCCTTCATGTCCTCTATCGCATCTCTGACAATCGTGGTCAGTACTTCAGATGAATCATTCATGTGTATAACTTGTTTCTGTTAATAAAATCAATCTCCTCTGCAGGCATGAGATATTCACAGCTCCATCCCTTTCCCAGACAACGTCTGATCTTGCTGGACGAGATATCCAGGGCCGTCACCTCACAGACATGTATTTTTCCTGCTGGATGATCCTTCAATTCCGTCACATTCTCGGTCAGTCTTTCCCTAAATTCATGACCCTTTATCCATTCTGAAAAGGTTGATCCGGGTCGAACCATCACCAGCACATGTGCCAGAGAGAGAATATCACGATACCGATGCCAACTTTCGAAATGCACAAAGGCGTCTGAACCAACCAACAGACAAAACTTGTCTGTCATTTCACTGCGCAGGGATTCCAGTGTCGTGATCGTATAGGATGGACCTGAACGATGTAATTCACGGTTATCGATTACCCATTCCGGGTGACCGGAAATCGCAATACGAAGCATTTCCACCCTGTGTTCCGCCGAGACCACCGGACCAGAACGATGAGGGGGCTCCCTGCTCGGAACAAAACGAATCTGACGGCAACCGGTCAATAGCTGGACCTCAAGCGCGGAACGAAGATGGCCTATGTGTACAGGATCAAATGATCCGCCAAAAACACCGATCATGATAACCTGCAATCAGGTACGGATCTGTCCATCCCCGAACACAACATATTTTTCCGTGGTCAATCCTTCCAGACCAACAGGCCCGCGCGCATGCAGTTTATCTGTACTGATTCCAATTTCTGCACCCAGCCCATACTCGAAACCATCTGCAAAGCGGGTTGAGGCATTGACCATCACCGAACTGGAATCCACTCCCTGTAGAAAGCGATGGGCACGACTCCAGTCCTCGGTAACAATGGCATCAGTATGATGAGAACCATATTTTTCAATATGCTCCATGGCTGCATCCAGGCCCGAGACAATCCTGATTGACAGCACAGGCGCCAGATATTCGGTTGCCCAGTCGATATCGGTAGCAGGCCGAATTGCATCAGAAAACGCACACACCTTTTCACAACCACGTAGTTCAACCCCTTTGTCAAGAAACTGTCGGATCAGATCAGGCAAGACCTGTTCGGCAATGGCTTCAGAAACCAGCAGGGTTTCCATGGTATTGCATGTCCCGTAGCGCTGAGTCTTGGCATTTACGGCAATGGCAACCGCCTTGCCCGGATCGGCACGATCATCGATGTAGACATGGCATACCCCATCCAGATGCTTGATGACCGGAATACGTGATTCATTCGAGATCCTCTCGATCAGGCCTTTCCCTCCGCGGGGAACGATCACATCCACATAATCATCCATCTGAATCAGATGACCCACAGCAGCCCGATCGGTCGTTTCAATCAGCTGCACGGCTGTTTCAGGGATCCCAATCCGAATCAGCGCATCCTGGATGCATTGATATATTGCCTGATTAGAGTGTCGGGCCTCCGATCCTCCTCTCAGAATCACGGCATTGCCTGATTTGAGGCAAAGAGACGCCGCATCGGCGGTCACATTGGGCCGGGACTCGTAGATCATGCCGACCACACCAAGCGGAACACGCATCTTGCCAACCTTGATACCGGAAGGGCGATTACGCAGGTTGTCGATCTCTCCTACTGGATCAGGTAGACCAGCCACCTGTTGGACAGCCTCGGCCATGGCCCGCACTCTTTCAGGGTTGAGACTCAACCTCTCCACAAGGGCGTCATCCATATTCGCTGCCTGTGCAGCCTGCATATCCTTGCCATTGGCCTCCAGCAATATCTCCATCCTGTCCTCGATCAGAGAGGCCATATTCTGCAATGCAAGGTTCTTTTTACCCGTGTCCATTGTCGCCATGCGTCGGGAGGCTTCTCTTGCAGCTGCCCCTAAACGCCTCACATAGGCTTGAATATCCCTGTCGATCTCCTCTGTCATTATTCTCGGTATTCCTTTCTCTATTTTATTGATACTGTCAAAACCAGATGGATGGTCTGGAGGTTACTCCTATGACAATCTTCAAAAGTGCCTGCCAGGCATCTCCCCCGGAGACGCCCTTGCTGATTCGGTCCAGCTCTGCCAGTTCTTGCAATCCCCTGTTCCAACCTGAAGGCGGCACCCGTTGCGCGGCCTGTCTGTATAAACCAAGCCATTCTTGTCGTATATTTCCGTGCGGCATGGAGTGATCAGGATCAGAAATTCTACTTGCCTGGCGAAAGGCATCCGCAAGCACCCAAACTATCAGGGGCAAGGGTTCATTCATGGCACGAAGATGAGACCATACCCTGATTACAGAACGAACATCCCCCTGAAGCAGATATTTTACCAGATTATTGGTCTCGAACTGGGCATCGTCCACCATGAGCGATCTCACGGTTGCCAAGTCCAGCACACCCGAATCGTGATCAAGCGACAACCGCTCCAGCCACTGATCTGCCGCAAGAAGATTACCCTCCGTGGCATGCATGATCAGACGAGCGGCATCTGGATGAATTTCCAGGTGCCTCTTCCTGGCTCGTGATTGCAACCATTGTGTCATTTCATGATCACGTGGAGGCCATACAGTGACGACATCTGCCACCTTCTCCAATGACTTGTACCATTTTGCAGAGGCCATCTTGCGATTCATGAAGGGCAATCTCACCAGCAAAAGGCAATCCCGGTTGGGTTGAGACAGGTAGGCCAACAGTGCCTTGGAACCTTCTGATCCGGGCCTGCCCTGATCCACTCTCAGATCAATGATCTTCTTTTCTGCAAAGAGAGACTGAGACTGCTGCAAGTAACCCAGCTGTTGCCAGTCAAGTGCATTGTCCGCATTCAAGATCTGATGGTCATCATATCCTTGCGACCTTGCGGTTTCAATAATCAGCTCACAGGCCTCGCGGTGTTGCAGAGGCTCATCTCCGCTGACAACGTAGATATCTTTCAGACCATTGCGAAGGTGGCCTTGCAGTTTCCCATATGCAATCTTCACGTCCGATCTCTGTATTTTCCTGCCAGGGTTCGAAGATACAGGATGATTGTATTTACCATATCGTTCTCGATGTCTTCATAGAGCATGCGTTCTTCATAGTCCTTGCCCAGCACCTCATTCTTGTCAAACAGAAGATCACGAGTACGAACAAATGTCTGCTGCGAAAGTACCTTCCTGCTTGCCGCCTCCACCACACTAAAGCTAACATTCTGACTGAGTTCATACTCTTGCGCCTTGCCATCCGCATCCACCGACATGACGCGCTTGTTCAGCTTGTTTTGCGTGATTTTCAGCTGCCACACCCCTTCCTTCGCAACCACATCGGCACCGGCATGCTTCAATTCGGTTTGAAGATGCATCGAAAAGGCCGAGCCACCCCCGATAACCTGAAGTGGTGGAATGGAGGACATCTGCTTGCTGCTCCGCAGATGGAAACCACATCCGGACAATATGACCAGTGCCAGCAAGACCGGGATTTTCAGATGCCTAACCAGCATTAGCCTGACTGACTACAAGATTGATCAATCTTTTGGGCACGATAATCACCTTTCTGATATCACAGCCCTCGATAAATCTCGCTACATTGGGTTCCTTCTGGGCCAGATTCTTGAGTGTTTCGTCATTGGCATCACTGGGCACAGAAATCTTGCCGCGCACCTTGCCATTGACCTGGATAACCAGTTCCTGACGATCCTGCTGCAATGCCTGTTGATCAATCCGCGGCCACACCATTTCCGGAATGGTTTCGAGGTGCCCATGCAATTGTTGCCACATCACCTCGCAGACATGCGGCACAATCGGCGACAACATCTGAACCACGTTGCAAAGGGCCTCCTGTCTCACCGCGTGAGATTGCAGATTGGACACCTCGAATCTGCCGATGGCATTCAACAGCTCCATGACAGCGGCAATGGCCGTATTGAACGTAAGCCGCCGTTGAAGGTCATCCGTGACCTTGGCCAAGGTCTGGTGTGTGAGCCGTCGCAGGTTGACATCTTCTTCCTGCAAGGCTCCTGAATCAAGCTCTGTAACCTTGAACCCTGCATGCAGATGCGTTTGCACCTGACGCCACAAGCGATGCAGAAAACGCGAGCCCCCTTCTACCCCCTTGTCAGACCATTCCAGTGACTGTTCCGGAGGAGCCGCAAACATCATGAACAATCGAACCGTATCGGCTCCGTGTTGTTTGACCAGGCCTTCCGGATCCACCACATTCCCCTTGGACTTGGACATCTTGGCCCCGTCCTTCAGGACCATGCCCTGGGTCAACAATCGGGTAAACGGTTCATCCGAATGCACCAGACCCATATCACGCATCAGCTTGTGGAAAAAGCGGGCATACAACAGGTGAAGGATCGCATGCTCAATGCCGCCGACATAATAATCCACAGGCAGCCATTGATCTGCCTCTGCATTCAGCATGCCCTCCGTTGAATCCGGACAGCAAAACCGGGCGTAGTACCAGGAAGACTCAAAAAAGGTATCAAAGGTATCCGTCTCCCGGCGGGCCTCGCCGCCACACACAGGGCAGATCACGTCGGTAAAGCTCGGATCATGCAAAGGATTTTCACCAGCCTTGAGGGTCTTGATCTCTGGCAGTCTTACCGGCAGATCCTGCTCAGGAACCGGTACAGCTCCGCAGGCTGGACAATTGATCACCGGAATGGGTGCCCCCCAGTAGCGTTGTCTGGAGATGCCCCAGTCGCGCAAGCGGTAATTGGTCTGTCTTTTGCCCAACCCTCTTTTTTCAAGAAACTCGGCAATCGCGGCGAAGGCCTGCTCAAACGTCAACCCGTCGAATTCACCCGAGGATTGCAAGACCCCCCTTTCGGTATAG
>RFGN01000030.1 GCA_003696645.1 Gammaproteobacteria bacterium
AGCACTGGGGTCACGGTAACGCACAGATCGGTAGGGGTTGTTCAGAAAGCCCTCGTCAGTGATGGTCTCGATGGCACCCTGCATATAGAGGTTACGACTCATGACCTGTTTCAGCCCCAGGCGAAAACTCTGTGTATCGGCATCTGCCTGGAAGGTAGGGTTGGTGCTCATGCCGACGGTATTGTTTCCGGCTGCATAGCCCAGGGAAACAGTCGTCAGATTTCCGAACATCTCCTGACTCAGTGACAGATCCAGCGTGCTGGCATCGTAATCGCTTTCTTCGCTGCGGGTTCCTGATAATTGGAAGGAAGTGTTCTGATGCTGAATGGTGGCAGACAGTGATTCTTCCTGACGTTCTTCATGATAGGGGCTGGCAGAGGTCACAACGTCGATTGAAGCACTGCTGATGGAATCGACGTAATAATGACCACTCAGGGACAACCAATCTCCAAGCCGTTTCTGAAGGAGATAGGAGGGGCCATCCACGCGAATGCCACCGCCATCATAAAGATGATAGAGCGCATCGGCACGGTCCTCGGGCAAGACGGCTGCGATGATATAGGGGGCAAAGGCGCACAGCACAATCAGGGCCACGGTGCTCAACTTTTTTACGATGACATTGCCCTGCAATACCCAGCCAAATCCTGTGTCAGGGTGAACCATGCTTTTTTCTTTTAATCGTTGTGTATTCACGGTGAATCAGCAGCCTCTAGTTGCAACCACATCCTACTCCATGGGTACTTTCGGCTCCACGTGCCCCTTCACGGGCCTGGTAGACATGTGTCAGATAAGATGACGAGACCGGATTGCGACCCTGATCCATGATCGGGTCTGCCAGGTGCTGCCGTTGGTACGGTTTTACCCAGGGTTTTGGTGTGCAGGCGGTCTGCAGAAATGGCAGCAGCCCAACCAATACGATGGCCGCATACCTATTCCATGAGAATCTTCTTGAGCTGCTTTTCATAGATGATTTCATCACCGTCTACATACCCCTTGTGGGCATATCTGATATTTCCATCTCGATCGATTATAAAGGAGCTGGGCATGGCCTCTACTTCATATTGGGCCGGGGTGTCATTTTCGGGGTCATACAGGATAGGGAAACTGACATGGATCTGCTTGAGGAGGTCGTTGGCCTGACCGGGCTCTTCATCAATATTGATTCCCCAGATGGAGAGCCCCAGTTTCTGGTACTTTCTATAGAGCTTCTCAAAATGTGGCATTTCACGACGACAGGGCGCGCACCAAGAGGCCCAGAAATTGATCAGAATAACCTCTCCCCGATGTTCACTCAGTTTGAGATTGTGATGGCTTCTGGATTTCAGGGTGAAGTCAGGTGCCGGAACAGCCTTTTCTGCAGAATGAAGGGGGTTGAACAGGCTGCAAAATAGAATTAAGGTCAGGGCATGAATGGTCTGTTTCATATCTTTTCTTGATGCGAGTTTCTAAAAGAAAATGGCGATGCCGCCAGTAAATGAAAGGTTATGGGTGCTTTGCTTCTGACCGAGGATATTGCGATCCATCATCTGGTCACGGGTTTCAATATAGAGCTCCAGCCAGTCGGTGGGCAGTATTCGCCAGCCAGCACCGTAATTGACGGTAAACTGGGTGTCGCCAGCAAAATCGGTGCCGCCCAGCCCGGCAATGAGATAATAGGCGGTATTAAGGGCACGGCCATAGATGAAACTTTCACCAGGAAAGAGGTCTGCGCCCAACGAGATGTCATAATAACGGAATTCACGTTCCTTGGCTGTCAGCAATCGGATATTGCCACTGAGCCGCTCGAAACTGGTGGTGCCAGCTGAGGCCCGACCATAACGGGATTCAAGGAAAAAGACTGAATTGGCGCGATAACTCAGGCGAGCTCCATACACTGGACTACTGCCGAAATCTTCGATCAGGAGTTGGCCACCATACAAGCCAAATTCAATGTTCTCGGTATCAATTCTGGCATCCTTGGGTGGCCGATACTGATTTTCTTCGGGATGAATGATCTGGTCCTCATCGGTACTGGAAAATCCATTTTCGTCTGCCATGGCTAAAGAGGTTATCATTGCCAGAGACAGAAAAACAATTGTAGAAATATATCCTTTCATCAGAAGAAAAAATTGACCCCTGCACGCCATTCATCGATTTCTCGGCTATCATTGTCTCTTGTAAACAGGGTGTTTTTGAGGAATTCAAACTGGATGATGACGTTTTCTCCCAAATGGTTTCTGATCCCCGCTGAAACAAAGGCGGTTGAATTGGTATTCTGGCTGGAAAGGGTAGCGGTTTTCGGATCAGTTTTCAAAATTCCACTACCAAGGGCGAAAAAAGGGCTGAAGCGTCGATGCGGAAAAGGTGACATCATCAATTTTCCACGAAGGAGATAACTGGTACTGGCCTTGGTGAAGATCTGTGAAGCCATGATTTCGGTCCCGATAAAGGCGGTGAAATGAAATCCAAGTGAGGCATTGAGGCTGTCACCCTTGTCATATTGTCCTCCACTCAGGCCAATTTCCCATTGATGATGAAGATAATCCTGTTTTTTGTGATTCAGTTGAAGGGTGGGCAGTCCGCTTTCGCTCAAGGATCTGATGATATCCTTCTGATGGACCCAGCCTGAGGCATTCGTCTGTGTCTTTATCTTGATCCAGGTATTTTTTCTTTTCAATAACAAGACGTGGGAACCCTGCTCAATGCTGTCAATAATTGGATAAACCGAGGCCGGACCACTCCGTACCGGGATAAATGATTCCTTGACCGTGATGCTTGCCGGGGAATGTTTTTTAGGCCAGAAGGCTGCCAAGGCCGATTCACGATGCAGCAGGGCGGAAATAAACAGAAAGAATACCAGCCTTCCTTTCATCAGAGTGCCGGGGCCGAAAAGGGGTTGTTGTAATACTGTGCGCCGATATCCAGCCACTCACTGATGAGGCGCAGTTCATCGGGAGAAAGTCTGCCCTGATGGGTGCCGCCTGTCTGGAAAAGGCTAAAAAATCGTGGGCTGCTTGCTGCACCATTTGTTGACATAACAGGTGCCACCGGTACAGTGATCATCACAGGTATCGGATTTCCACTGTTGTCGAGAATGAGATTGCCATTATTGTCGGTCTGAAACAGGGGTTGGCCGTTGGCATCCGTTGCCTGTACCAGTTGATCCTGCAAGGCACCCATATTGAGTATCTGGACATTGTCTGGAAAAAGCAGTTCGCGATAGGAGGTGAGGTGATCGGCCTGATCAGGCGAAGCCGAACCGCTCAGGTCCAACTGTCCGGCAGGGACCTGAAGAATGCCGTTTGCATCCCGGGTTGCATGGCAGAGTATACAGGTATCGTTTCCCCTGTTCTTGTCCCACAAGGGCTGAATATGGTCAGGATAATGCAGGATGATGCGGCATCCAGGCGTCCAGTTGGGGCTGCAGGCACCCTTGGCTGGTGAAGGGGTGCCGGTTGCGGAATAGGTCAGAAGCAAAGGAGGGTCGATGGCTCGACCGGCGACAGCCGGATCGGTCCA
>RFGN01000219.1 GCA_003696645.1 Gammaproteobacteria bacterium
GGAATAGCGGGCGCCCAGCTCCACCGGGTCCCCGGCATCGCGCAGGTCCTCGAAGCGCACGCCCTTCACCGTGCGCCCGTCCTTGATGTCCAGACAGGGGATGATGCGTTTGGCCAACATGAGCGGTCCGGTTTGTTTGTGAGGCAGGCGAAGGTACGAGCTGCCTCTGAAATGACAAGCCAGCGGAACGGTCGCCCCACCCCCACCCTCCCCAATTCCCATTTCTTCCGAAAAAAAATCCAAACGCCCTTAAACTTTTCCCCAAATCATGACAATTGCTAATATTGTTCAGCCTTATCTACCGTCATTAAAACATCCTAAAAATCCAAAATTATGGAAACAATTTACCCCCCTTCTTCACCTTCCACCTCCACGGCGCCTCCCAAAATCTACAGCCAGTCCGATCCCGACCATGCGTGGTTTTTCGGGCATTTTCTCAATCTGGGGCGGCACAATGCCTATCTGATCCTGAAGCAACTTCAGGAAAAACACCTCGCCCTGCAGCATGACACAGCTGAGGAAATCATAGAGGACCAACTGCATGAAAGCTGGATTTTGAACCAAGCCTGGAAATCAAAACGCCACCAGAACACGCTCATCGAGGACTTCTTTCATTTCTTCCCCTTCCTTCGCATGTTGTATGGAGAGGACTTCGCGAATCGGCTGGCATCGGAGGATGACCCAAGCACCGAAAAGAAAAACGGACGGACCTCGAACTGGGAACCGGAGCAAATACCAAAACTGCTGAAATACTGGCTACAACTGCTCAACGCCTTACGCAACGCTATGCTCCACCACTCGGAGCGTCGCTGGAACGAGGAGACCGTCCCACGTGCGGAAATGCTTCAGAAATTAAGGGACGCCATGCCGGAAGAGCTGCTCCGGCGCTACCCGGAAACTTTTGAGGACGGTCACGTCAAAAACCTGGAAAAACACTATCCTGTCCTCTCAAACGGGTGTCTGACAAAAGACGGTCTGGTGCTGTTCACCTGCCTGTGGCTTTCCCGGCGACAGGCCAACGAATATTTCAATCACATCAAATTCTTCAAGGACACGCGCGAAGCCAGATTCCGGGCCACTCGCTACGCCTTCGCTCTTTTTTGCTGCCGGCCGCCCGAGCCCCGCATCGTGAGCTCCAACCCGGCTCTGGATATTCTCGCCGAGCTCAGTCGCATCCCGCATGAGCTGTACACCTTGCTGGATGAAGCGAATCAAAGGAAATTTCATCCCGAAGCCGAATCGAAGGCCGAGGAGGAAGGCGACTTTGACCTCGAAGAAACTCTTTCCGCTCCCCTCATGACCCGCAAGCGGGATCGCTTTGCCCGGTTCGCCCTGGATTACTTCGAACGCAACAAATGCCTGGAGCGCTTGCGCTTCCAGGTTCGCCTCGGCCGAGTGGTCATCGATAGCTACGAAAAATCAACCGGGGTCATTCCGGTACGCACCCTCACGCGGGAGGTAAAAGCCTGGGGCTTTCCATCCCAGTTCGAAGAACCTGAAAAATTGGGTCCCCTGCACAAGAGGGGCTGGTTGGAATCCAAGCGCCTGGCCCCCTGGGTTCAGCAATACCGCCCACGCTACCACCTGAACGACTGGGGCATCGGTCTGCGGTTTCAAGACTCCTGGCCCACAGGGGAGGATGCCTGGCCCGATATTTCCACAGCCTCCCAGACCAGGCGAGCGATCCCGCAGGAGCCCCCCCACGCCATCCTCCCTGCGCAGGAGCTGGCACCCATGCTGGCCTGGGAACTGATGCGCAGCGAACACCCCGTCTGGGAAATGCCTCCTGCGGAAGAAATCCTGGAGCAGACCTACACAAACTACCGCCGATTTTTCGAGGATTTGAAAGAAGGTAAAATCCAGCCGGTCGGGAGCTCATCAGACCTGAACGCGCTGCTCGAAAGCTACGGATTGTCGGGCCTGCCCTTGCCCAAACCCCTGCGCCGCTGGCTCCTCGGCACCCTGTCGAACCAGGAA
>RFGN01000220.1 GCA_003696645.1 Gammaproteobacteria bacterium
ATTTGGCCTCAGAAATTTTCGAATTTTTTGCGTACCGATTTTTCCTTCTCATACAACAGGTTACACTCCATGAGCATCACCTGTTCTAGTCAAGCCCCTAATCAAAACGTAATTCCGTATCGAGGTTCATACGGAAGGAAAACACCGAGCCCTGCTGCCCGCTAAGATTACAAATGGGCGAGGTGGCCCTGTAGCTGCGATTATTGGCATAAACCGTGCCCGGCGAATCCGTCAAACTCCACGGGGCACTGTAGGCATCCTCCGTTGTCACCGATACGGTATTGAACACCGGGTTACCTAAGTTATCCAAGGTCTGCACCGTCCAGCCCTGCAATGTACCGGTATCGAAATTCCAGCTGCAAACCGGGGTGCGGGCCGGCGGAATGCTGCTGAGGATATTCGTGCCCGGTGCGGCAACATCCACCGAGGTGGCGCCGAAGTTGGAGAACGAAGCCAATGCGTCTCTTTGCGTCGTCGCAGCCACGGCAATGATATTCGGCTCCGGATAGGAGGAGGGATAATGAGGTTGCAGATCATTATCATTGGCATCGTTTCCGGCAGCAGCCACGACAAGAACACCGGCAGCATTGGCATTTGCAATGGCCATGTCCTCCAGATCGCCCGGGGATCCACCATAGCTACCGAGACTCATATTAATGATCTTTGCTCCATTTAACCTGGCATAATCTATCGCCGCGACAATATCGGCTGTCGTGCCGCTCCCAACGGAATTGAGCGCCCGCAGCGGCATAATCTTCACGTTCCAGCACACTCCCGTCCCGCCGGTGGCATTGTTACCAACCGCACTAATCGTGCCTGAGACATGCGTACCGTGCTCGTTGAAATCCATGGGGTCATTATCACCCTGCACGAAATCCCAGCCGCGAACATCGTCGATAAAGCCATTGGCATCATCATCTATTCCGTTGGCCGGAATCTCCCCGGCATTACTCCAGATATTGGCGCCCAGATCCGGGTGATTGTAATCCACCCCCGTATCGATGACCGCCACGACGATAGCCGAGCAATCGGTGGCCTCACCCCAGGCCTTCACGGCCGAGATATCCGCTCCAGCCAAACCCGTCACCCCATTCACAGTCTGTCCGGTGTTATTCAGCCCCCAGTATTCCGCGAAACGCGGATCGTTCGGCAAGGCTGTGGCATGGCGGATATAATTCGGCTGCACGCGCGCTACCCAAGGCTGATTCGACAGACTGTTCATGGCCTGCATGACGGTCTGCCCAGGCTTGAGTTTCAGGCGAAGGAAGGGCGTGGCGCCCAGGTGCGCCCCTTTCACCTGCAGGCCCGACATTTCCGCCAGATTCATTGCAACCGAGACACCGGTTGTTGGAACAACCAGCACCTCATTGGCTACATAATCACTCGGCATGGTCGCCATTGGCGCCGCAAACGCCTGACCGATTATCAGAAAGACTCCCAATGCAATCCATGAAAACCTACTTATGTACCTCATACACTCCTCCTCCCTAATAGGCTCTCTTCGCTTTCTGTATTGTTACCCACCGGTTTGCGGGGATAGTGCACGATAGGATTGATCGGGTTCGGCCATGCATACAGCGCGATCCTGCCGCAATCGCTTCACCACACCGGACGCGGAACGGCTGTCCTGCCATGTGGCGGTCAGAAGCACCGGTGATGAGCGCTTGACCAGTGTCAATCGGTGTGAGCCCAACAGTTTGGATATGGCCGGGTCGTCCATTGGTCTACAAAGCCTAACAACAACCCTTTGGCTGCTCTGCGAACCCGATCCGACCCGTTGCAAAACCGGCGCAGAAGCCTTGTCGGCATCGTCCCCCATTGGCGAAGATGCGCCGGAACATGCTGCCAACAGCAGCGTCACCAACGCGATGGCCACACTTCGATTAATCCAAGTACTGCTCCCCGCCACGATCCCCTCCAGCCATGAGACCTTCCAAGTAGCGATACCTAATCCATCTTCCCGGCTACGTCAACGCAGAAAGCAGAGCCTCCAACCGGGCCTGGACTCTGCCCGATCAGATCAGCCAGGGCGCCTCGGCATGCCGTTTTTTCTCATAGGCGCGGATGGCATCGGCGTGCTGCAGCGTAAGCCCGATATCGTCCAGCCCATGCAGCAGGCAATGCTTGCGG
>RFGN01000221.1 GCA_003696645.1 Gammaproteobacteria bacterium
ACAAACAAAAAAGCCGGCGTGGTGGCCGGCTTTTTCAGTTGAACCTCTTTCAGAAGACCCCTAGGCGACGCGTGCCGCCACCCCGTGGTCTTCGGTATTGTGTTCCACCCAGCGTTCTCCTTCTGGCGTCGCTTCACGTTTCCAGAATGGTGCGCTTTCCTTGAGGTAGTTGATCACGTAACGGCAGGCATCAAACCCATCTGCGCGGTGGGCAGACCAGACGGCGACCAGCACGATCGGCTCGTTGACATCAATCTTGCCGCTGCGGTGCACAACCAGTACATCCAGCACCTTCCAGTTGTCAATGGCTTCCTGGCAGACCTTTTCGATATGCTTCTCGGTCATGCCGGGGTAGTGGTCGAGATACATGGAGGAGACATCAAATCCGTCGTTGTAGTCCCGCATGCTGCCAACAAAGGTAGTGGTGGCACCATGCTTGCCATCTGGTACGGATTCGGCCTGATATTTGGCTATCTCGGCGTAGGGATCAAACGGTGTATCTTGTACGACAACTTTCATGATTAACCTCCGGTCACGGGTGGAAACAGGGCAAGTTCATCACCATCCTTCAGGGTCTGCTTGCTGTCAGTATATTCCATATTGACGGCAATCAGGGTATTGTTGGGGAGCAGATCCTGGTCGCCGGCGACCTGTTTCCAGACATCGGCGACGGTGCTGCCATCGGCGATTTCGACGACATCTTCGGCACGACCTACCCGGTCACGCATGCTTGCGAAATATTTTACCGTTACTTTCATGCGTTGCGCTCCTTCAATGCTTCTTCTCTCAACCAGTCCCCCGATTTTCCGCCAGACTTGGCGACCAGGCGGACATCCTTCATCTCCATCCAGCGATCCACGGCCTTGCACATGTCATAGATGGTGAGCAGGGCGATCTGGACACCGGTGAGGGCTTCCATCTCGATACCGGTCTGACCATTGCATTTTGCGGTCAGCTTGCAATGTACGCTGTTGGTTTCCTCTTCGATGGTCCACTGCAGATCCACATTGGTAATGCTGATGGGGTGACACATGGGGATCAGGTCGGGGGTCTTCTTGCAGCCCATGATACCAGCGACACGTGCCACGCCCAGCACATCGCCTTTTTTATGACTGCCTTCGATGATCTTTTTAAGGGTCTCGGGTTCCATGGAGATACGGCCTTCGGCCACAGCCACACGGGTAGTAATGTCCTTGGCACCCACATCGACCATGTAGGCTTCACCCTTTTCGTTGAAATGCGTTAATGTTCCCATTGATTCCTAATATCCTCTAGCTTGCAACTTTAGTTTTCAGAACTCACTTATATACCTGCCGGACTATCCGCCGATCTGGGTCATGCTCTTGCGCACATGCAGGGTGGAATCATCACCCTTCTTTGTCAGCGCGCTGATATCGACCGGTTTCTCTTCAGATTCCTTCTTGGCGATAAATCCATCCTTGGCCTTTTGTTGGAAGGCCTCACGGAATTTTTCCATGATATCCTCATCGCTGCAACCCTCACGGATCATGTCACGCAGACCGAATTCCTTGTCGGAATACAGGCAGTTGCGGATATTGCCATCGGAAGTCAGGCGGATCCTCGAACAGTTGACACACAGGCTGCGGGTAAAGGCCGGGATCACACCCACCTTGCCGGCATAACCGGGAATCTTGAACATATGGTGTTCGGTGCGTGTACCACTGCTGTCTTCAATATTGGGGTAGGCCTCCTTGATCATGTTGCACATCTGTTCAGCACTGAGGAAGTTGCCGCCGGTCTCCCACATCTGCTCATAATCAAACGGCATGAATTCGATAAAACGCACCGTGACCGGATGATCCTTGGTGTATTCACAAAAATCCAGCAATTCATCATCGTTGAAACCACGCATGGCAACGAGATTGATCTTGACGGATGGAATACCCACTTCTACGGCCTCGTCGATGGCATCCAGGGTCTCCTTGAGGCCCTTGCGACGGGTGATTCGCAGGAATTTTTCCTCGTTCAGGGTATCCAGGCTGATATTCAGCCCGGTCAGACCGGCCTCTTTCAGTCGGTGGACATAACGAGGCAGGAGGAGAGCATTGGTGGTCATCTTGATGATCTTGATGCCCGGTGTGGCGGCCGTTTCCTCAACCATGCGCACGATATCCTTGCGCACCAGTGGCTCACCTCCGGTGAAACGCACCTTGCGGATACCCATCTGCGCTACAGCCTTGATAATGCGCAAGAATTCGTCGGTGGTGAGCAGGGTATCCTTGCCCATGAAGTCCACACCCTCTTCCGGCATGCAATAGGTACAGCGCAGGTTGCATTTTTCGGTAACGGCAACACGCATATAGTCAAAGGTTCGACCATGCGTATCGACCAGGGGAGGATAGGGAGGGATATAATCGGCCGTCGCGGCAGCAGTGGCGGTTTGGTTGTTTGACACTCTTCTTGTCTCCAGCGTAAGCGTTCTATTTTTCAATTTCAGATATTACCTGACCAATTTACTCAGGTATAGAAAAACTTGAATATAGAATATTCTCATAAATTGGGACATTCATCAACCCACGACGTTCCCCCGCAAGCAAGGTTCATGCCCGAGATTTTGACATTCGCCCCGTTTTTGACGCAACATATCGTCATTTGATTTCAACCATAACCGCTTGCAAGGACTTTTCATGACAACAGGCCACTGGCACCTTCTCCCCAATACGGATACCCCCAAATCACACAGCCCGACGGTTGCCTATCAGGGCAGGATCTATGTCTTTGGCGGCGGAGGCGATCATTTCGACAGCCTCAACAGCACCCAGATCTACGACCCGGCAACCAACACCTGGTCCAGCGGAACGCCCATGCCGACCCGACGTTCCGGTTCGGCCTATGCGCTGATTGATGGCAAGATCTACATCATTGGCGGCATGCACAAGCCCAAGGATGGCAAGTTCTTCTTTCTCAAGAACATGGAGATCTATGACCCGGAAACAGACAGCTGGTCGGACGGTCCGGACATGAATCATCTGCATGATTATCCGGCCTGTACGGTACTGGACGGGAAGATCTATGTCATGGGGGGGCATCACCCCGAAGCCACCGAGGGCGGACCCAGCACCGACCCCGGATTCGAGGTCTGTGAACGGTTTGACCCGAAAACCGGGGAATGGGAGGAGATCGCTCCATTGCTGACCCCGCGTTTCGCCCTGTCCGCCATCACTTATCGGGGCCGTATCTACACCATGGGAGGGGTGGCCTTTACGCCGGACGGTTTTCTCAATTTCGATCACCTGGAATGCTATGATCCGGAGCAGAATCAATGGAGCCGTGTAGAGGATATTCGGCTTCCGTATGAAACGGCAGGACAAGGCAGCGTACGAATCGGCGAGAAACTCTATGTCTTTGGCGGCTACAGCGGCGATGGAATCTGCAATCGCAGTCATTGTTACGATTTTTCCACAGGCGAGTGGACCGAACTGGAGGCCATGCCGGATACCCGCGCCGCCATGGGGATCACCGTCCTCGACAATACCATTTACATGATCGGAGGCTGGCCAGATTACCGACGCATTCCATCTGACCAGGCCTTTTGCTACCAAATTTCCGCCTAATGCTTGTAGGAAGCCGGGAATTCGCATAGAATACGCCGTTTTTCTGAACCCATTCGAGAAATTTAGCGGAGATTTGAATGCCTGAAGTACAAGTCAGAGAGGGTGAGCCTTTCGATATCGCCCTGCGTCGTTTCAAGCGTGCCTGCGAAAAGGCCGGTGTCCTGGCAGAGGCCAGAAAGCGCGAGTTCTACGAAAAACCGACCTCCATTCGCAAACGCAAGAAGGCTGCCGCCAGCAAACGCGCCCGCCGCAACATCCATTGCGCCAGCCGCCGCAGACGCCTGTACTGACATCCTTTTCTGCTATCTTACCCTACCACTCTGCTGATTGATGTACCCGGTCGAACCCGATACGCTCAAGGCCAGAATCATCGAGGACATGAAAACCGCGATGAAGGCCAGGGACAAGGCTCGC
Source organism: Gammaproteobacteria bacterium (assembly GCA_003696645.1). Taxonomy (GTDB): domain Bacteria; phylum Pseudomonadota; class Gammaproteobacteria; order J025; family J025; genus J025. Next base: position 3,990 of record RFGN01000221.1, read on the forward strand.
CTTGAGACCATTCGCCTGATTCAGGCTGCCATCAAGCAGTATGAAGTTGACAAACGTACCCCGGCAGGGGACACAGAAGCCCTGGCCATTCTCGACAAGATGGCCAAACAGCGCCGTGACTCGATCGAACAGTTCGAAAAGGCAGGCCGGGATGATCTGGTTACCAAGGAACAGTTCCAGCTTGAGATAATTCAAGGCTACCTTCCGGCCGCACTGAATGAAGCGGAACTGAAACAGCTGATTGAAACCGCCATTGCCGACAGTGGTGCCACTGGCCCTCAGGACATAGGCAAGGTGATGGGGCTGGTCAAGCCCAAGGCCCAGGGCCGTGCCGACATGCGTCAGGTCAGTACCCTGATCAAGCAAATGCTGGCCGGTTAATCGATTCATCAGACATTAAACGCTGACTTTCCGCTTTTTGCTCCATTACAATAGTGTCAATGGAGTACGGCATCCCCCAAGATTTTATCGATGAGCTGGTCAACCGCGTTGATATCGTTGACCTGATCGATCAGCGCGTTCCACTAAAGCGTGCGGGCAAGAACTATAGCGCCTGTTGCCCGTTTCACGAGGAACGAACCCCTTCTTTTACCGTGAGTCCGGACAAGCAGTTCTATCACTGTTTTGGCTGTGGTGCGCACGGTACGGCCATTGGCTTTCTGATGCAACACGAGGGGCTGAGCTTCCTTGAGGCCATCGAGGAACTGGCCCAGTCCGTCGGCATGACCGTACCCCGACGACAGAAGGATAGAAAGGTTGTCGCCATCCAGGAATCCCTTGGCAGCCTGCTGGAACAGGCCAGCCAGTATTACCAACGCCAGTTGCGCGAACATCCCAAGGCCCAGCTGGCCGTCAACTATCTGAAACAGCGCGGTCTGAGTGGCGAAACCGCCAGGGCATTTGGGATCGGTTTTGCCCCGCCTGGGTGGGACAATCTGCTGCAATATATTGGTGCAACGCAAGGCCAGTCACTGGTGAATGCCGGCCTGGTCATCCGCAACGAACAGGGGCGTTACTACGACCGCTTTCGTAATCGCATCATGTTTCCGATCCGCAATCGCCGCGGAAAGACCATCGGCTTTGGCGGTCGCATCCTTGAAGATACACCAGACAGCCTTTTGGGTAACGAACAGGCTCGACAGGAACCCAAATACCTGAACTCACCCGAAACCCCCCTGTTTCACAAGGGCACAGAACTCTATGGCCTGTATGAATGCCGTCAACACAGTGGCAGACTGGAGCAGATCATTGTTGTAGAGGGGTATATGGATGTGGTGGCCCTGTCTCAGGCCGGCATCTGGCAGTGCGTCGCCACACTGGGGACTGCCGCGACCCGACAGCATGTGGAAAAGCTGTTCCGGAGCTGTTCGTCCATTGTCTTCTGCTTTGATGGCGATAACGCAGGCCGCCAGGCTGCCTGGCGGGCCCTGGAAAATACGCTCCCGCTCCTGCAGGGGCAGCGCCAGGCCCGCTTTCTGTTTCTGCCAGAAGGCCAGGATCCGGACAGCATGGTTCGAAACGAAGGTCGTGATCAATTCGAGGCCCTGTTGAAACAGGCCCTGCCCCTGTCCGAATATTTTCTGCAATCCCTCCAAGAAAACATTGATCTCAGCCATATTGATGGGCGTGTACAACTTCTTGAAAAGGCCAGGCCCTATCTGGAATCCATTCAGAGCCCGCTCTATCGCGAAATGCTGGAGGATCATCTGGAAAAGCTGACCCATACTTCAAGGCAGATCTTTACCTCTCGTGGTAAAACACGAACGGAACAGGTTCCGTCGGATTCTGTTTCGACCGAGGTTGGCCGTTCCCCGATACGGGGCCTGATTGCCTGGCTGTTGCATTCCCCGGAATTGGCGCACTCGCTGCCCCTGGAAGAAGTGAAACAAATCGATCTGCCAGGCATTCCGTTACTGACCCAGCTCACTTCCTACATCATGCAACAGAATCAGACCAGCTGCGCCGCCATCCTGGAACATTTTCGCTCCTCTGAACATTTCAGTGCCCTCTCCAGACTGGCCGCCTGGCAGCCCTATCAGGACACCGAGCTTACATCGGTCGATTCAAAAGAAGAATTCAGACATCTCTTCAAACGATTATTGCAACAGCACTACGAACAGCAACTGAACCGACTGTTGAATCTAGCCGACAAACGGACCCTGAATGATGAAGAAAAGGCGCAATTATCGGCCCTGATGCACCGCTTGAAGCGCTAATTGCCCCGTTCATCCCCAAGGCATTGCTATTCATATTGCTAATCTTGTCAATTTTTGATAACCTTTTACTAACCTTTTGACTAGTAAACAGGTATTACAAGCAAGGGCAAGGTTAGATTTGTTTCCAAAATTAAGAGAGGTTTAAGATTGGGGCCGCATACTGTCATCACGTTTGCGAAGTTCGGCCCTATAAATAACTCATAAAATACCGTTATGCGGCAGTATTACTTAAATAGATTTCAGCGTGTCTGCGCCCTGTTACTGGGAGGGATAGCGCTTGCCTGTCTGAATGTAAATTTGGCCCAGGCGGCCAATTTCACCCTGGATTTCAAGGCGGACGATACCCACGATACCTCCTGGGCTGGTCTGACCAATGGTCGCATCAGTTGCAATTTCGCCGGATTGGCCGACGCCAACTGTGGCCAGGGTGCGGTACTGGATACCACCGACAATGATGTGGACAATACGCCCTTCATGCTGGAAAAAGTCACTGTGGCAGGTCTGCCCTATTTTCATATGGTCATGGGCGACCCCAATGCAGACATGGCTCAGGAATACTATATCCGTGCCGATGGTGCCGGATTCTCTCAACAATCTGCCAGTAATGGAGATGGTTGCTATAACAATGGCGCAGTAACCGGTTGCGTCCAGTTTGGTCCCGGTACTGGAGTCAACCAGGTGCGCAGTGGGAACGGCTGGGATCCGCTGGCCCTGAGTGCCACCACTACCAATGCCAATACCGGTAATGGCTCTGCCAATCCGAATCATGTCATCATGCGTCAGGTCACGGGTAACGGCACCTGGGATCCGGTCGCACTGACCCGCACCTGTACCGATAGCCTGTGTCAGGAATTCCTCAAGGCCACCCTGGCGATGAAGCCGAAGATTACACAGGATTTGAGTTCTACACACGGGGGCCAGACCGTCACCGGGCAGTTTGTCATCGACATGAGCAATTCCGACTATCAGACCGACACGGCACAGGCCGCCATTACCAATACCCTGGATTTCTCTGCCTCCACTGCCGGCAACTTCAACCAGGCCACGGATGCACAGAACGCCTCGGTGAATGGTGGACAGTATACCTACACTCCGGGCACAGTGGTAAACAACTGCCCACCGAATTGTGGGCCCACCAGTGGAGTTCCTCCGATCACCAATAATATGGGTGCCGGTGGAACCTTCAGCAAGGGCATTGATCCGACCACCTTCGACTATGGTGCCTTCCGGGATCCCAGTCAGAATGCCACGGGGGCCGGAAACCTGTGGAAGCCCTGACCTAATTTTTCAAGCAGTTTTTCTCTCAAAGGCCCGTCGATCGACGGGCCTTTTTTATTATTTTCATACAATTGCAAATCTTTCCGGGTAGCTATTGACAGGCTCCCTGCAATCCCTTAAATTGCTCTGGATATTTCGGATGCTTGGGAGTTCCGAAATAGTTCACCTCTAATTTTCAAAGATGGAGAAAACAATGAAAAAAGTTTTACTTGGAACTGCAGTCAGCGCTGCACTGGTCCTCGGGACAGCATCTGTCAGCGCCGCTGAAATGCCTGAACTGGCCAAGAAGAGCGGTTGTACAGCCTGCCATGCGATCGATCACAAGGTGGTTGGTCCGGCCTGGATGGATGTCAGCAAGAAGTACAAGGGAGACGGTGGCGCACGTGACGCTCTGATCAAGAAGGTTCACACCGGCGGCAAGGGCAACTGGACATCTGTTACAGGTGGTGTTCCAATGCCTCCATACTCTCCTCGTGTCAGCGACGAGAACATCGAAAAACTGGTTGATTTCGTTCTGGGTCTGGCCGGCTAGTCCAGCTCGAACGATCAAACCGAAAAAAGGGTTGCTCTGCAACCCTTTTTTGTTATCCGCTTTCAGTTATCCTTTGCTGAGGATCATTTCTTTTTGTTTCCGGGTCGATAAAGCTGTTTGGCCAACGGCCCTTCCGGTTTGAGACGTGGCAGGAGTTCCAGGGCCCGTTCCTCCGATATTTCGACCGGCGCATAACTCAGGCCACGGAACTCGCCATCGACCACCTTCAGAAGAATATAGTGGCGTACCCCCGGTTCAAAACGAAAACGATCCTTGCGCACCAGCTCCTTGAATTCAGAGGCATGGCCAACACGTGCGATGGTACGAATCTGGATATCCATATTCCCTGGGCGCAGTGGAACGCCAAAATAGCGCCCTTTCTGGATAAACAACAGGGGTTCTTCATCCACATCGACCTGAATCACGTTGTCGCCCATCCCCTGTGGACGTTCAGTCATGGGACGGATGAAATAGACCTCGGAGGCCTGTCCCAGCTTGGCGATCATGGAGTGATTGGGGTTGATCTTGGTACTCGCGCACCCCATAACAAGTGTCAGAAAAACCGATATCCCCAAGATAAAAACGGGTCGTAAGAGTGATTTCATGCGTGCCTCAATCTTGATTTGTTTTCATGATTTTTGACGGTAATGTGGCACAGGTCAAGAAAAATCAGGGTGCCCAGGCAGACACCCCGCAATTCAGGTCCTGTTCATCCGGCTTTCTCTAGTATAATGCACAGTTTCGAGAAACACAGAGGAAATCAAATGAAAAAGATCCTGACACTCTCACTGATACTGCTGGGCACGACCCTTCTGTGGTGGCAGCCGGCCCAGGCAGAAAGATATGTTGAAGGGGTCCATTACCATCGAATCACCCCGGCACAACCGACCACACATGGCAAGAAAATCGAGGTCGTGGAGCTGTTCTGGTATGGTTGCCCGCACTGCCATCATTTCGAACCTTATCTGGCAGAATGGCTCCCCAAACTGAAAGACGACGTCGTGTTCGAACACATGCCAGCGATCTTTTCGACCCGCTGGGAACTCCTTGCACGCGCCTTTTATGCCGCCGAAATTCTGGGTATTCAGGAAAAGATCCACAGACCATTGTTCATCGCGATTCATGAAGAGAAACGACGCATCACCCGCAAGGAACACGTGGTAGCCTTCTTTGAAAAGTTTGGTGTCAGTGAAGAGGCATTCAACAAGGCCTATAATTCATTTGCTGTGGACAGCAAGGTGAGATTCGCTCGCAAGATGTCACGCAACTACCAGATCAGTGGAACGCCTGCCCTGATCATTGATGGAAAATACCGGATCGAACCTGGAAAAAATGTCGGTTTTGAGGACATGTTGAAGATTGCCGACTACCTCATCGACAAGGAACGTCATAACAACTGACAATACCCTATAGCAGGATGAGGTTATCTCGGTGGATGGCCTCATCCTCATCCACATACCCCAGGATCTCGACAATCCGATGACTGGGTTGGCCGATGATCTTTTCCATGTCTCTCGCACTGTAATTGACCAGTCCTCTCGCTATCTCCGTACCTTGTGGATCACAACAGGCCACCAACTCTCCCCGATTGAAATTTCCTCGAACTCCTGTAATCCCGATCGGCAACAGACTCTTTCGAGCCTTGGTAAGCGCCGCCACAGCACCGCCATCCAGGCGCAAAGTGCCGCGAACCTGCAGATGACCTGCCAACCATCGTTTTCGTGCGACGATGGGTGTCTCTGTGGCATATAACAGCGTTCCGAGTGTTTCACCTTGAAACAGGCGAGCCAGAATATCTGGTTCCGCACCGTAGGCAATAATGGTATTGGCCCCGGAACGCGCAGCCTGTCGGGCAGCCCGAACCTTGGTGACCATGCCGCCGCGACCCAATCGACCTACTCCACCACCCTGAGCCATCTGCATCAATGGCTCTGCATTCGCCGGCATGGCCTTGACCATCACCGTATCAGGGTTGGAGCGGGGGTCTTCCTCATAAAGTCCGTTCTGGTCGGTCAGCAGCACCAGCACATCCGCCTCGATCAGGTTGGCCGTCAGTCCTGCCAAGGAATCGTTATCACCAAAGCGGATCTCATCGGTGGCGACGGTATCATTCTCATTGACGATCGGGACGATTCCAAGATCCAACAGCGTTCGAAGACTACTGCGGGCATTCAGATAACGTTGTCGGTTGCTGAGATCGTCGTGCGTCAACAGCACCTGTGCGGTATGGACACCATGCCTTGAAAAACTTTCTGCATAGGCCTGAACGAGCCCCATCTGACCGACAGCGGCCACGGCCTGAAGCTGATGGACCGCAGTAGGTCGCTCGCTCCAGTTCAACCTCGCCATACCTTCGGCCACCGCGCCTGAGGATACCAGAACCACCTCCTGCCCCTTTTCCCTCAATGTCACGATCTGCCGACTCCAGGCATCTATCAAGGCATGATTCAGACCCTTGCCATGATCTGTCAACATGGCACTGCCAATCTTGACAACCCAGCGGCGGGCCTTCTTGAGCTTTTCCCGGTGGATCAAATGGAGGGCTTCTTCATCCTTCATGAGTCTTTTCCAGATAGTGGGCAATATCGTAGACAAGCTGTTGTGTCCCTTCCCGATTGATGGCGGAGATCAGATAGATCGGTCCATGCCAGTCTAACCTGGCCCGCATGGCCTGTTTCATCCGTTCGGCATCGGTAACATCCAGTGTATCGATCTTGTTCAGTATGAGCCAGCGTGGCAACGCAAGCAGTCCGGTATCTCCATATTTTTGCAGCTCTGCAATCAGCTTTTCCACGCCCTGAACCGGATCACTACCGTCAATTGGACAACAGTCCACCACATGCAACAGCAGGCGGGTACGAGACAGATGTTTCAGAAATCTCAGGCCGAGACCGGCTCCTTCGGCTGCCCCTTCAATCAGACCCGGAATATCCGCCATGACAAAACTGTTGCCAAAACCGACATCCACGACCCCGAGATTGGGATAAAGGGTTGTGAAGGGATAATCCGCCACCTTGGGCCGGGCAGATGAAACGGCCCGAATCAGGGTGGATTTACCGGCATTGGGATATCCGAGCAATCCCACATCCGCAAGCACCTTGAGTTCCAGCCGCAGATGACGACTTTCTCCTTCCTTGCCTGAAGTGGTACGACGGGGGGCCTGATTGGTACTGCTCTTGAAACGGGCATTGCCCAGACCATGTTGGCCACCCCTGGCCACCAGTAGCCGTTCACCATCATGCAGCAATTCTCCCAGGACGTCTTCATAATCATCATCACGTACAACCGTTCCGACAGGAACCTTCAAGACAATGTCTGCTCCACCATGTCCACTCTGATTGCGTCCGCGACCGGGTTCTCCATTCTGTGCCCGAAACTGACGACGAGACCGATAATCCGCCAGTGTATTCAGGCTGCTGTCGGCCTGCAGCCAGACATCCCCACCCTTTCCTCCATCACCGCCATCGGGACCACCAAAGGGGATATATTTCTCACGACGAAAGCTGCAACAACCATCGCCACCCTTTCCGGCATTGACCCTGATGGTGACTTCATCGACAAATTTCATTTATGTTTTCCAGCTTGTGAGACAGCGTTACAGAAAAATGTTGCACATACAAAAAAGCCCCGCATGCGGGGCTTTCTGCTTCAATAGATCAGAAGGCACTCAGGCAGCCGCCACCACATTGACCACCTTACGCAGTTTATTGCCTTTCTTTCTGGTTGTGAACTGCACGTGACCATCAATCAGGGCAAACAGGGTATGATCCTTGCCACACCCTACATCTTCACCTGGCAGATAACGTGTGCCCCGTTGTCTGACGATGATATTGCCTGCCTTGACGAGTTCGCCACCGGCACGTTTCAGTCCGAGTCTCTTGGAATGCGAATCGCGACCGTTTCGGCTGCTTCCCGCTGCTTTCTTATGTGCCATGCTGTGTTACCCCTTTGATATACCGGTAATCTTGATCTCAGTAAAATACTGACGATGTCCCATTCTGCTACGTGAATGCTTGCGCCGACGAAACTTGATGATATGTACCTTCTTGGCACGGCCCTGACGGCTGACTACAGCCGATACCCTGGCCCCTTCGATCACTGGGCTGCCGATGGCAACATCCTCTCCATCAGCCAGCATCAGAACCTGATCCAGTTCGACACTGTCACCCTCTTCGGCATTCAGCTTCTCAATCTGAACAAAATCGCCTTCAGCGACCTTGTACTGTTTTCCACCTGTTCGAACAATCGCGTACACGGGACACCCTTAAATTCTGGTTGACATCACTGGCCCAAAACGGACCCGAAAAACGCGATATGATAATCGTCAACCACCAAATGGTCAACTTTTATCTCCCTGAATTTAACTATTTTGGCCTGTCGTTATCTCCTCCAGACAGGTTTATGCCGGGGATCAGTCATCTATTGACAGCCCGAGGTGTTCTGATATAGTTCTCGTCACACTGGATCGGAGAAACACCATGCCGAATAGATATCGTCGTTTTACAGATGCCTCTGTCAGCGAACGGATATTGGACACGGCATTTCTGGTAACCATGGCGATTGCCTACAGCTTTGCCCTGTTGCACCTCTATTTCAGTCATGAAGGACTGGATGGAAAACCCGGCCTTTCCATTCAGGATATCACCATTTCCTATTATGGCCAGCATCAGCAAACTCGTCTGGGCGCAGCCATCAATGGCCCCATGGCCATGAATGTACGCAGCGAGACCCACCGGCGCATCCTGCTTGAATGGATCAATCACGGTGCTGACCGGAAAACCTACCAGACCAAGGTCCTGCCTGTCATCAAGAGCGACTGTGCCATGTGTCATTCTGCCGGCACCGGTCTGGTAGATCTGACAGACTATGAACAGATCTCCAAACTGGCAGAAACCGATACCGGAAAATCGATCGCCTCGCTGGTCAGGCTCTCCCATATCCACCTGTTTGGCATCGCCCTGTTATTGTTCATGATTGGCAAGATCTTTATCCTTTGCGAGATGTCCGTCACATTGAAACGGATCATTGTCGCCATCCCCTTTCTCGCCATGCTTGCCGATATCTTTGCGTGGTACTTCACAAAATTATGGCCCGGTTTTGCCTATGTCGTGGTCATAGCCGGCGGACTGATGGGGTTGTCCATCATGGGTCAGATCATCATCTCCATCTATCAGATGTGGTTCATGACCAACAATACGCATCAATAAACAGATTACCGCTTCCTGCGCATTCTCCTGCGCAGAACCTGCTCCGCCCGTTTCAGGTCGCTGTTTCTCCCATACAAGACAACGACATCATCGGCCCGAAATACCACTTCGGGTTGTGGATCGGTAGCACGCAGTCCATGCCGCTTGATGGCACGCACTTCTACATTGAGGGCATCAAGCCCCAACTCCAGTGGAGTTCGGCCTACGGCATTGAAATGCGGTTCAATCGTGAACGTTCTCAAAACCTTCTGATCCTCGCTCAAAGGTGCCGCCCTGGCCAGAGCCTGCCCGGGATAGTAGCCGGTCAGCAGTCGATAGCGCTCCTGGTGCAGGTAACCGGTGCGCTTGAGGATTGTGTCCAGATCTCCACCCAACAATAAAAACAGGTGGCTGGCCAACATCATGCTGACCTCTACGGTATCGGCAATCACCTCTGTCGCACCCGCCTGCATCAGACGATCCAGGTCACTTTCATCCCGTGTTCTCACCAGGATTGGCAAATCTTCCCGGATAGCGCGAGCCTTGGTCAGTGTTCTCAGGGAGGCATAGGTATTGGTATGGGTGATGATCATGGCACGTGCGCGGTCCAGTCCAGATGCCTCGATGACCGGTCCACGGGTAGGATCACCATAGACCACATTTTCACCCGCGTTACGGGCCTCGCGAACGCGGCTGGGATCGAGATCAAGGGCAATAAACTCGATGCCTTCCTGTTCCAGAAAACGACCGACCCCTTGGCCAGTCCAACCATACCCACAGATGACCACATGATCACTGAGTCCTGCTGCAGAGGCCTTGATCTGACTGGTGATGCTGCCCTCCCGACCACCATATTGCAGCGAAAAAAGGTCCAGAACATGACGCACAAGCCAACCGTTGTATCGGATAAGAAAAGGAGTCACCATCATGCTGAGAACAATACTGGACAGAAAAATTTGCGACAGGCTTTCACTCAGCAACTCATGTCGCATGCTTTCCGAAAGGATCACGAAGCCAAATTCTCCTCCATGAGCAAGAATTATGGCCGTTCTCAGACTGACACCCGGACCATGGCCCATCAGCCGGGCCACAAGACCAATTACCAGGGCCTTGAAACCCAGCAATACTGCAAGCACCCCAAGTATCCACTGCCAGTATTCGAACAGGTCGGAAAAATCCAGCAACATGCCAATGGAAACGAAAAACAGGGCCAGAAACACATCCTGAAACGGACGGATGTCCGATTCAATTTGATGTTTGAACTCAGTCTCCCCCAGCATCATGCCGGCCAGAAAGGCCCCCAATGTCAGGGACAAGCCGGCCTCATGCGTGATCCATGCGGCCGCCAGCGCGACGGTCAAAACTGCCAGCATGAAAAGTTCATTGGAACGCTGTGAGGCGATGACATGAAACAGGGGTCTGAGTACCCAGTATCCAGCGAGAATGATCAAAATGGATATGCCGATCCCTTTCAACAACATCAGCAGCAATGTACCGGTCACAACCTGCTGATGCAGGGCATCGGTTGCAGCGATGGCCGGAATCACGATCAGGAACGGAATCACGGCAAGATCCTGAAACAGCAGGATGCTCACTGCCAGTCTGCCATGCCGGGAATTGAGTTCCAGTTGCTCTGCCAGCTGCTTGATGACAATCGCCGTGGATGACATGGCGGCCACGCCACCTGCTATGAATGATGAGCCGAAATCCAGACCAAATCCCCGTGCCAGAACCATGACAAAACCGGATGTCAGAGCCACCTGCAGTCCACCCAGGACAAATACCGATGTCCGCAGGGCCAGCAGGGTCGCCCGGGAAAACTCCAGGCCAATGGCAAACATCAGAAAAACCACTCCCAGCTCTCCGAGGGATTGGGTGGTCTGATCGTTATCGACCCACCCGAGCCCGTAGGGACCGATCAGAATACCGACAAACAGATAGCCCAGGACGTGCGCCAGCCGCAACCAGCGGAACACGGCAACCACGACCACCGAGACCGAAAGGAGGATCAGAACATCAACCGAAACCTGGCTATCCATGAAGATAATTTACCACGTTGCATGTCCAGACCGCTCGGTAATAATGGGTATGAGAGAGGTTTTTTCGTTACAATAGGGTTTTCACCCATTGATGCAGACAGGAGCAAAACATGCCACAGAATAGAGCGGACATCACCCAGTTCATGCAACATCAATACCTGTGTGAAACCCTGACCGTGAAGGAGATTGAAACCCTCCTGGAATTTACCGAGGCAGAAAGCCACCAGAGAGGGGACGTGATCGCCGAGGTCGGTGAGGTCGGCGAGGCCCTGTTTTTCCTGATCAAGGGCCGTGCCGAATTGCGCCAGTACTCTGGAGAAGAGCACTCTGTCGTGGGGGTCATCAAGGCAGGAGAGATGATGGGAGAAATGTCATTCTTTGATCGCAAACCACGCTCTCTCAGCATCGTTGCCGCAGAAGACGACACACGTTTGCTGAAGCTGACTCGGGCCAAATACAAGCGATTCCGTGTCGAACACCCCTACATTACCGTCAACCTGCTGGAGCATGCCATCATCAGTCAGGATCACCTCTTCCGTGACATGGCCGCCAAGGACGCCAGCCTGAAACAGTACATACTCAGCATGGGGGGCAAACGCTGACTCCGGAATCAGCCCAAGAAGACCAGACCTTTCATGCCACAGTTATTCAGGCAGGCGCGTTTTCTCCTCAGTGCCAATTCCCCTAAACAGTTTCCTGATGACAGTGGTTACGAGGTCGCCTTTGTCGGGCGATCCAATTGTGGCAAGTCCACTACGCTGAACGCCCTATGTCAGCAAAAGAATCTGGCAAAGGTAAGCAAGACACCGGGGCGTACCCAGATGATCAATTTTTTTCAGCTGGATGAACAACGACGTCTGGTCGACCTTCCGGGATACGGTTATGCACAGGTATCAAGAAAAAAATCAGGTCACTGGTCACAGTTACTGGATCGCTACTGTCAGTCACGCCATTCTCTGTCAGGGATCGTCCTGATCATGGACATCCGCCATCCCCTGAAAGAACTGGATCAGATCCTGCTTGATTGGGCCCAAACAACAGGGATGCCTGTGCATATCCTGTTGAACAAGTCCGACAAGCTTGGTCGAGGTGAAGCCAATCGAGTTCGTTTCGAGGTTTCCGATTTCATCGCAAAGCACACACACCCAGATGTGGCCAAAAGCTGGGATGTGCAAACCTTTTCCGCGCAGAAGAAACAGGGTCTCGATGAGGTCTATACCTTATTAAAAAAATGGTTTAGAATGGCCCCACAAGAATAAAAAATGCCCCGGGACGAAAGTAGGGAGGAGGGAGATGTCCCGGGGCACGAAGTCTCTGGCATGGCCAGATCCCTGCGTAAGGGAGAAGAGCGCAGGGAAACGCAGCAACATTTTGTGCGTCTATTCCATGAGACGTCTATATATGGGAAAAGGTTCCGCCTATTTTAAAAAATTTTAATGAGCGGTGCCCCAATCCCTGCCTATTCCCACGTCCACCACCAATCGGGGATTCAGATCTGCAGCCGATTCCATCAATTGCACCACCTTCCCGGCTATTTCTTCAGCCTGATTTTCAGGTGCCTCGAGTACCAGTTCATCATGGACCTGCATGATCATCCGAACATCCCCGGCCTGTGACTGAATCCATCTGTCTACGGCCAGCATCGCACGCTTGATGATATCCGCCGCTGTCCCCTGCATGGGAGCATTGATGGCCGCCCGTTCGGCATACATTCGGCGTTGATGGTTGGATGAACGAATTTCCGGCAGATACAATCTACGCCCGAACAGGGTTTCAACATAACCCTGTTCACGTGCCAGTTTGCGTATTCCATTCAAATAGACTTTGACGTTTGGGAAGCGCAGGAAATACTCATCGATAAAAAACTGTGCCTGATCGCGTTCCACCTCAAGCTGACGGGCCAACCCAAAGGCAGACATGCCATAGATGATACCGAAATTGATGGCCTTGGCCCGCCGCCGCTGTTCCGGGGTCACATCGTCCGGCTCACAGCCGAAAACACTTGCAGCCGTCGCAGTATGGATATCCTGATTCTGTCTGAAAGCCTCGATCAGGGCATGGTCACCCGAGAGATGTGCCAGTATCCTGAGCTCGATCTGCGAATAGTCCGCTGCAATCAGGGTAAACCCAGAAGGTGCGACAAAGGCCTGTCGGATGGCTCGACCTTCCTCTGTTCGCACCGGAATATTCTGCAGGTTGGGATCGGTTGAGGACAGCCTGCCGGTTGCTGCCACCGCCTGATGGTAGGAGGTATGGATTCGTCCCGTTTTCGGGTTGACACGCTGTGGCAACGTTTCAGTATAGGTGTTTCGCAGCTTGTTGAGCGAGCGGTACTCCAGTATCAACCTGGGAAGAGGATAATCATAGGCCAGTTCCTGCAGCACAGATTCAGCGGTGGAGGGTTGTCCCTTGGGGGTTTTCTTGCGAACCGGCAGGGACAGCTTGTCATAGAGAATCGCCTGAATCTGTTTGGGTGAATCCAGATTGAAGGGTTCGCCCGCCAGCTCATGGGCTTCGGACTGAATCTGTTGCAGCCGTAGCTGGAGTCTCCGACTTTGTTCATTTAACAGGTCACAATCCAGCCCCACACCGTTACGTTCCATCCTCATGAGGACCGGTATGAGAGGAAATTCTATCTCTTTCAGCAGTCTGACCAATTGTGGAGTCTGTTCCAGTCTGGACCAGAGGTGCTGGTGCAGACGCAGGGTCACATCGGCATCTTCAGCTGCATATTCAGCGGCCTGTCTGATCGGCACCTGATCAAAGCGAATCTGTTTCGCGCCCTTTCCGGCAACCTCTTCATAAGAGATCGTCTTGTGTCCAAGCTCCCTGAATGCCACCGAATCCATGTCATGCCTGCCGGCAGAGCTATTGAGAACATAGGATTCGAGCATGGTGTCGTACAGCGGCCCCTCTACCTGGATCCCAACATTCTGCAACACCCCCATATCGTACTTCAGATTATGTCCCACCTTGGCATATGAGGTATCGACCAGAAAGGGTTTGAGGGCTTCAAGTACCTCACCTGAGGACAATTGCGGGAGTGAATCATCGGCATGTTGCAACGGTATATAACCGGCATGATCTTCCACCGCGAGAGCAATCCCGACGATCTCTGCCTCCAGCATGTCGAGGCTGGTGGTTTCCAGATCAAAACAGAAAAGTTCATTCCCACGAATCCATTCTGTCCATTGCTGCAACTGTGCCTGTGTCAGAATGATCTCATAATGTGCCCTGTCGATTGCGTGCTCCTCCCAGGTCGAAGAATCCGATTGTGAATATCTCAATTCCTCTTCCCAACGTCGAAAACCGAAACGCTGGCTGTAGGACAGCAGACTGGCACGGTCCTGTTCACCCTGGCGCAGGTCATCCAGGGATACGGGCAACGAAACGTCGTGTCTGACGGTCACCAGTTGCCTGGACAATCTGAGCTGGTCGAGGGAGTTTCTGAGTCGTTCACCTACCTTTCCCTTGATTTCATCGGCATGTTCAATAATCCCATCAACTGAACCATAAAGGTCCAGCCATTTGACAGCTGTCTTCGGCCCTACACCTGGCACGCCGGGAATGTTGTCAGAGGTATCCCCGGTCAAGGCCAGATAATCGATGATCTTCTCGGGATATACACCAAATTTCTGCTTCACCCCTTCTGGGTCGAGGGTAATGCCCTTCATGGTATCCAGCATCAGGATTTTTGGTGTAACGATCTGTGCCATGTCCTTGTCACCTGTCGCCATCAGGGTCGTCCAGCCTTCACTCTGAGCCTGCATGGCCAGGGTAGCCAGTACATCATCTGCTTCCACATCATCAATGACGAGCATCGGCAATCCCATGGCCCGAATGATGTCATGCAGAGGTTCTATCTGTACACGCAAATCCTCGGGCATGGGTGGACGATGCGATTTATACTCAGGATAAAGTTGGTGCCTAAAGGTCTTGCCCTTGGCATCAAAGACCACGACGATCCGATCAGGCTGATAGTCCTGCAAAACCTTTTTGAGCATGTTGACAACCCCAAAGATTGCCCCGGTTGGCTCCCCTGACTGGTTGCTCAGAGCCGGAAGCCCATGATAGGCCCGAAAAAGATAGGACGAGCCATCAATAATGATAAAGGGTCGTTGACAGGAAGTGTTCATCGAAACTCTGTTGTTTTCTTCAGGCCTAGTTTCTGAAACTGAACCAGAACCAGAATTTGGACAGATCAGAGGAAAAATTCAGGGCATGATAACTACCCATCTTGATCCCGATCTTGTTCTTTTCATCAAAGGCCTTGAATAAAACAAGATCGATCTCCCGGCCATATCGCCTGCGGTTGAAATCCGAGGCAAATTGGTGATAATCTCCACCTGCTGTCAGGCCAAGCCATTCCGTCTGTCCTCCTACCCAGGCATTGATCAGACCATCGTCTGGAGTAACTGAAAAAACATCGTTCCAGCCATTGAAGGCATGATTTTCTCCCAGTGGCATCTCAAACCCGTTTTGACCTGTATCACTCCCCAGCAATTCCAAACCACCACGAAACAGCCATTTCCTGTATGCAAGATCACCTGAGAGATGATAGTAGTTCGTCTGAAACTGTTCTGTAGTCTGTACTGCTGCCTTGGCCTTGAGATAAATATCCGCATTGTCACCAAACAACCAGAGCGATGTATTCCCTCGCCATTGCAATGCGAAGGTCTGATCTGAAGCAGTGGCCTCCTCGTTATTCAGCAGGAGTATCGTCCCTTCGAAATCACCCAGTATCTCGTTAGGATACAGCGCATGGAAGACATGATCCCTGGCAACAAGATTCCCCCCCAGAGTGGTATTGATTCCATTGATATATAGATATTCCAGTGTGACTCCACCCCAGCGCTGTGAGGTGATCCTAAAGGCGTCATAGGTCCTCTCGTTCTGACGCCAGGGCTCATTGGATACGAACCGTCCATCACCCAGTACAACTCCCTGACGCCCCAGATACAATTGCGTTTTATCCAGTCCCTCATACTTCAGGAATGCCTTGTTCAATTCGGTCGAGTCGGGATCGTTACCCACTGAATCAAACCCTGTGGCAGCACGGGTAACACCTGGCACAACCCCACCCACTTCGCGAATATCTTCAATCTCTCCAGACAAGGAAAAATTTCTGTAGGTCCGAGACGTATATCCCAGGAAAGAGCGCAAGGTGATCACACTGTTGTCCTGCTCAATCCCATTATTCAGGTCTTCAAAACGAAAACGAATCCCATAATGAAACTTGCCTTTTGTCAGGGCCTCTCCCAACGGTCGTTCCTTCTTGAACTTCTCTGCCAACTGTTCACGAAAGCTGAGATGCGGCTTGGGCGAGGGGCTGCCGGGTGCTTCCTTCTTTTCCTCATTACCCGGTCCCGAAGCTGACTGCTCCGGAGCAACCGCCTTGTTTTTGTGAAAGATACCCGTCAAGCGCTTCAGTAACCCCCGTTTTTTCTGATCGGTCCCGACTGGAGCCGCCAATGCATGGTCAGCCGACTGGGCTGCAACCTTGGCTTTGGCCTCTGCTTCTGCCTTGGCTTTGGCCTCTGCTTCTGCCTTGGCTTTGGCCTCTGCTTCTGCCTTGGCTTTGGCC
>RFGN01000222.1 GCA_003696645.1 Gammaproteobacteria bacterium
GTAATGATGCGCCAACCAATAGAATTGGATAAATATCGAGTTCTACCCAGAAAAGTGGTTTGTTTTGAGAGAATATTCAGTAGATTTTCAAAATGCCTACCATTGAAAATGTTGTATTTTTTTTTTTTTGGGATGCGAGGAGCGATGACTCGCAGGCAGAAAAACCCTTGCCTCAACCTTATCACACCGCCACCCCTCTTGTAGGTGTGGTGTGTTTCGGTCCTGGATTCAAACTCCAGCCCCCTCATTCCCGCATTGTCAGCTCTGGATGAGAGCGTCATTAAGCCGGAGAGGTGGGAGGGTAGGCACCAGATCTCTCTCTTCCAGAGATCAGGTAGTGTGGGAGTTCCACCCACTAAAAAACTGCCTCATGGGAGAAGACACTCCCTCACCAACAGACACCAGCCGAGGGTGGAGAAAGGTTTGGATGGTGGGTGGAGGTGGATGGGAGCTTGAAGTCCTCTTCCATGTCCTCACCTTGGACGGTGCACGTCCCCTGCCCTACCCATTCTCCAGGCTTTGGCCCGTGGAGGATGAGGAAGAACAGAGAGTCGATGAAGCTGAGTACTCCTTGCGGAGTGCCCAGATCCATCGATTGCGTGCACGGAGTGTACGCTGAAGGAATTGGGCCACCAAGGTAGCACCACATCCCTTCTTGGATAGATACGGGTTGTCAGGTGTAGGAGAAGGAGAAAACGAAAGTTCCACTTCTAGCTCGATCTCCTGGTGAGTGGGAGACTCATGGTTGGGGGCATTGCCTCCCCACTCACGCAGCCTGACCCCGTTCCACTCCCCTCCAAGGAGTAGACAAGCAATCCCCTCCGAACAGGGAGGAGACAACGCAGCAGAAGAGGACCTCAAGATACTTACCCCATCAGCACCAACAGCAGTACCATCACGCCTACTGCTGCTTCCCTGGTTCCTGGTGCAGTTCATGAGGGTCCTTCTGCAGGACTGAATGAGATCCTGCAGATAGATCCTTCTCCATTTCTCCCAGGCCGCACATTCCACCAGCAGGTGGGGAATGGATTCTCCCTGTGCATGTTCGTTTCTGCAGAAGGGGCAGAGGGTCATGTACAGGGAGGGAAGTTTTCCAATGATGGACAACTTCCTGGCTGTGAGAAAGGAGCGGGTTCGCATCTGGATCATCGCATTAAAGCCAGGGGTCCATTGGATATGGAGGGAGGCCAGATTGAACAACATGGAGGATGTGTGTTCAAAGTGGCAGGAATGGAACCAATCCCAGGCGTGGGAGTGGTCCTTGGCGCGATCCCTTTCCCATATCCATTGGCAGATCTGTGTGGCAGCCTGAGAAGGAGAGGAGTCAGGACCGACATCGGGGATGCGGAATCTCCTCAGCCAGTATTGGCAGCCTGTGAGCCAGGTTTTCTTCCGTTTCCTCAGAGGATGTTGACATAGGGTGGACACCCATGTCTTGAGAGAGGGAAACTTGAAGAAAGCCCGGGTCCTGCGAGCGGCTGCCAGGGCTGCCACCGGAGGAATGCGCAGCTCCCTGGCTAGAGTCCCTGTGTAGGTTCCTGCGATGCGCTGGATGGCGTTTGCAAAGAGGCTGTGGATAGGACGGGTTCTGTCCTCCCGCAGACCCCACAACTCAGCACCATACAGCGCCACAGGGCACACCATTGACATGAATACTCGGGATCGGATATGAAGGGGGATGGAGCGACACGAGAGGAAGGGAGACACGGACTGGAGGGCTTTCTTCGCCCTTCCCACTCGGTACCGGATGGACTCCTTCATATCCAGGCTGTTGTGCAACAGCGTTCCCAAGTATACATATTCCTCCACCAGGGGAACGGGCTGTCCTTGGAGAGTCCATTGGTCCTCACGCAGGGAGGAGAGGTGGGAGATGGGCATGTCGATGCCCATGATGGCACACTTGGACACTCCAAACTGCATCTCCCATTTGTCAGCCCAATGAGTAATTGCGTCCAGGCTTTGCTGGAGTTTGTCGGGGTGGTCTGACAAGAGAACAAGATCGTCGGCGAACAGCAGACCACCCAGCGTAGTGCTCCTGGGCAAGCCTGGAACGTGGACTCCCAGCTCTCGGATTTCATCAATGATATCATTGATGAACACATTGAAGAGCAGGGGAGACATTGGGCATCCTTGCCTTAGTCCCCTTCGCAATGGGGCAGGAGAGATGTTCCTGCAGCAGTCAGATGGGGCACGGAAGGAGACGGAGGAGTGACGATACAGGTTCTGGATGAACCGCAGACACTTTCCTCGCACACCGATCTTTTCCAGCTTATGGAACAGAGCGCCATGAGGCACAGTGTCATAAGCCTTCTTGAGATCGATGAAGGCAAGGTAGGAGGGCAGCTGCATGATTTGTCTCCGGCGGAGGACTTCATACAGTGCCACGATGTGTCCCAAGCATTCCTCTCGCGACCGGAACCCAGCTTGCTCTTTGTGCAGTCTGGGATTTATCTGGTCATCGATCATGGAGGCCAGGCGGCGAGTGATGATCGTGCAGAGCAGCTTGAGGACGACGGGGATGAGGGAGATGCCTCGGTAGTTCTCCATCTCCAGCTGGTCTCCTCTGTTCTTGAAGATGGGCACCACTTCGGCCATGTTCCAGACAGAGGGCACAGTTTCCTGTGCCCACATGGCGCAGAGCAGCTTGAAGAGGACGGCTGCCATGGGGTTGGGAGGATGGGTCTCTGCGTCATCGCCATCGTCATCTTCTTCCTCCAGACTCTGGCCGCAGCAGAGTTTGAGGAAGTCGGCAGAGACTCCATCACATCCTGGTGCCTTGCCGTTCTTCATGGACAGGAGTGCAGCACGCACTTCCTTCCATTGCAGAGGGCGGTTCAGGCCCTCGAGAGGAGGCAGGGAGGGGATGGAGGAGCCTACCCGTTCCCAGTGGGCAGTGTCGGATTGGTGCCCTGTCCGGTCCTCAGCCAGCTCCCCGAAGTAGAGGTTCCAAGCCTGGGCTATCTCCAGCGGGTCCGTCAACACCTCCTTGGAATGAGGGTGTTTGATGGGTTGACGGGATATATCTATAACGCTAGAGCTGCAGGAGGAGAAGCCCGCTTGGTGGGAGTCTGGCAGCGTGCAGGAGGAAGAAGAGGAGGAGCGGATCAGAGACCGAATCCACTGCCAGTGCCGTTTACAGTCTCCTCTCACCGCCATGCAGCCTCGCTGTACGTACTTGAGCCATGACACCCTGTTTTCCTTCCGTACAGCGGTCTTGGCTGCGTGGCGGGTGGATAGGTATTCTCTCATGGTCCGTTCCCACCGCTCAGAGCCATGAGGAATACGCTGGAGCTTGAGGAAGAGGGCCCGCTTTCTGGCGATCAGACTCCTTGTCCGGTGGGACAAGTGGGCGGCTCTTCCTGTAGAGGAGGCAGCAGAGGTGTGGGATTTTCCCGCAGGGGGTCTCTCTCCAGCGTCCTTCAGAATATGGCATTCTTGGGCTACTCGCTGGATGGTAGAGACCAGGCGTTTGGCGGCATCATCCACATCCAGGTCGGAGTCCTCTTCCTGGTCCATGAGGGCGCGGAGAGGATTCCAGAAGTTGTGGTGCACCAGCTCCTGCTTAGAGTCTTCGCTAAGTAGGCGCAGGGGGCGCATTCTCCCTACCCGCACCCAGCCCTGTTCAATGTCCGAGCAGGTGCCCTTGGAATAGGATGAGGATGATGATGAAGAAGGAGAAGGGGCGTGCTCCTGCTGATGTAAATTATGATACAGGCAACGCACCAGCAATGGCCAGTGGTCGGATAGATCCCAGGATCGGTCTACCCTGCACCGGAGCTGGTGGTGGGTCCGCATTATGTCAGTCCTGTATACGGCGTGGTCGATTGCAGACCTGGGCCTGAGGCGAGGGGTGTGTGTGGTGGCAGGATTACCACACACACTCGCCCGAGCTAGCGGGAGGTGCCATCTGGCCAGCAGCTTGGCCAGCTCCTGTTCTCGCATGTTCCAGTCCCCCAGAACCACCAGCGGGGTGGAGGGGAACTGACGGAGTAAAGCCTTCAGCTGCGAGAGCAGGAGGTGGAGCACCTCGGTTCTACGTTTCCCTGCGGACCGGGGGGGAACGTAGATCGAACCCACGACCCACGCCTCAGCAGGAGCGGAGCCACTTCCCCGTTCTCCTAGCCGCCCTTTCTCCTGAGTCTGCCTACGGGGCGCCGTGCCTCTTCTACTGTGATGGTGCTGGAGAAGGCTCACCTTCCCAAACACAAAGTTGGGGTGAGGCTGCCCTACCAGCTGTAGACGGTGGGGACGGAACACGGCCAGCGCCACACCTAGTGCTCCGGGAGTGTCGGGCTGGCGGGGGTACGCAATACAGTTGGCACCCGGTAGTCTCAGCCTCCAAGAGCGAGGGCTCCACCAGGTCTCTTGGAGGGCCAGCACCGACACCCTGCAGACCTGCGCCATGTGCACGATGGTAGCCCTCTTATCAGCGTCGCATAGCGAGCGCACGTTCCAGCTCGCCATGTTCAGTCTGCAGGGCGAAGAGGAATCCGGAGGAGGAGGAGACTGTTCCAGCAGTGAGGAGGAGCAGAGGGACGTGCCAGATGCGTCCAGAAGAGACGGGGGAGCCACTGCTTCGTCTTGTTGTTTTGTTGACACATTGCGGTAGCGAGGCCGGTCTCTGGGGTTGGGGATGTGTTGGCGGACGTGCCATCCCAGTCGCCTGCTGTTGGAACGCAGTACACTGAGGATGTATTGCATATTCGCCTGGTCTTCCACCCAGAGGTCGAACCGGCGAGCCCCGTCCTTCTGGGACACAGCCTCCACCTTCAACACCTTGCTCTTCGCTGCAGTAGGAAGAACTCTGTCCAAAGTATCCCACATGGTGGGCACCGAGAGGTCCAATGCACCCCACACGCAGAGGCGCAGGGCGTGGTTCTTCTTGAGCTCTCGGGAGGTTGGACGTCGTGGGTGTTGGGAGGGCGGAGGAGGAGGAGGAGGAACCGTCAAGGAAGAAGAAGAAGCAGCAGTAGCAGTACCTGCCAGGTTGCTGGCAGGACCTACCACCCCGGGGTTTGGTAGGGAGCGCTCCTGGGAGGTAAGGCTTTTACGCCTTGCCTGCGCTCTTTTGTTGTAACTTTTACTGCTGTTCTGTTGTGACGGTTTGGTAGCTCTTGAGGATTTCTGAGGAGAGGAGGGAGTCAGAGACGCCGCAGCTCTCGCTCAGGGGCTTCCTAGCGGCTTGCTAGGCCGGGAGGACGCCGGAGAGAGTCCCTCTTGGTTGGCCCTTCCCACGAGGAGGTGGGAGAGAGCGCTAAGCCCGGCCACCGTGTTACATTTAACTAACATATTAATTATTCGATAATAAACGATAAATTCTGATTTTTTTGCTCGGCGAAGGCGATGAAAATTTGCCGATTTTTTCGATAATTTTCGGA
>RFGN01000223.1 GCA_003696645.1 Gammaproteobacteria bacterium
TCGGTACAACCCTGGTGGGATCTTGGTTACACCATCGATATTTTCTATGTAACCTACTTCTGCATAGCCGTGATCATTGCGGTCAAGCGTCTGCCGCACTTCAGCTGGCAGCCGACCCATGCATCGCATGGATATGTCAGACCCAAGGCCTACGAATAATCTAACAGGAGAATGAATCATGATTGATCTGGACAATCCACCACTTGCATTATTGGGAATCATTCTCATTGTTTTTGTATTCCCGTTTATCTACAGCTTCTTTATCGACAAGCACGATAAGGGAAAGTAGAAAAAGTCAGTTAGGCAAAAAAGCCGCCGAATGGCGGCTTTTTTAATGACAGGGTCTTGAAGTTGTTGAAAATTCTCAGTTTGCTGCAGTGTTATTCCGGATGGCATGTCGAGGCACTCGACATGAGCATCGAGGGCATGCGCAGTCAGAAATACAGTATTGGCATCTTCGTCTTTTTGATCATTGCCACACTGTTTTTTCTGGTACTCTGCGGTATCTATTTTCTTGCAGGTCGGAACAAATCCATAAAAAAAGGCGAAATAATTCTTTTTTTATGGATAATTTTGGGGGTATTGGCTGCCATAACCTTTGGAGCCATGCAATTATTGGAAGGGCAATTATTTTAGGAGGCAGGAAATGAATACACTTGCAGACGGCTGGACGATCTATGTCTGGTTGATAGCTGGAGCGGGCATCGTCATCGCAGCGATGTTCATGATCCGTTGGGCCTACAAGAATGATCAATTCGATGAAGATATCAAGTATGTGGTATTTGATGAGGATGACAAGGATAAGATGTCACCCGAGGAATATCAGAAAAGCATTAAGGTAAACAAGACGCAGGAGGAGAAACGCAAGGAGTTTCTTGCCAAGAAAAAGGCAGCAAAGACAGGCACCCGTAGCTGATGAAAAAAGGCGAGAAATGGCTACTCATCGGGATAGCCATCTTCGTAGTGGGGATGTCTGCAATCCGTGTCATGCAATATTCCGGCGACAAGCCATCAGGAGATGGAAAGATTCCTTTTTACAGTGATGCCTCGCCAGCATTGCGAAAATCTGGTCATGACCTGTTCAAGCGCTATCGCTGTCGCGATTGCCACACCCTGTGGACAGTCCGCAACGTGATGCAGGCCGTTCCAGCCCCTGCGATGGACGGAATTGGCTCGATCAGGGACGAGGCATGGTTGTATCACTACCTTTCCGCAGAAGACCCGCAGTCCATTCTCCCGACACGACTGAAAAAGGAGTTCCAGATGCCTTCCTATGCACATCTTCCTGAAAAGGAACGTCGTACCCTTGCCAGATATCTGGCCTCGTTGAAGGTTCAGGACTGGTATCTGGAACAGACAAGAAAGGCCGAATTCGAGAAATTGACTGGAAAGCCATACAAGGTAAGTCGAAATGCTCAGTGAACTTCCTCCCTGGCAGCGGCTGTTTCTATCGATAGGGGCAGGCTGCCTGGTCCTGCATCTGGGTATCCGCGTGTTCGATACCAGAATCGAGCTGTTCACGGGACTCTCTACCTTTAATCTGAAATGGGCCATGGTGATGTTTGTCATGCCCTTCGTATCAGGCGTGGTAGTGAGCCTGTTGTATGGCCTGGGCGGCAAGATCATCTGTTATTTTCCACCCCTTATTGTGCATGCATTGAGTTATGCAGATACCCTCTATCTAAGCGGGGTCCCACAGGGTGCTTCCCTGACTCCGCTGGGGTGGTGGGGTTTTTTTGTCGTGATTGTCATCGAGTCGGCAGCAATCGGCGGCGTTTTCGGTGAGATCTGGCTCAAGAAGACCTATGGCAGAAAATCCATTGTCAATCCTGCTGATGATTCTCGTCACGATCCTTTTGCAGATCGTCATTAGGTTGCTGAAGAGACATTGCTTCCCATAGATCCGAACATGTGATGGAAAGAAATCTGCACCATCTTGATATCAGTGACAAGGCATTGGCGTCCCGCAAACGTTATCTGTTTGCCACCTTGGTCACTTGTATCTCCCTGGCAATCATTGGGGGCAGCCTGCATGTGCTGGAACTGGGCAAGAAACGCATGAATGACATGCGCTCCATGGCAGCCTACGATCTGGACGAGATGCATGAGCATATCCGGGCTGCCGGTGAAGATATTACCCTGCATGAGGTGAATGAGGCAGGACTCACGGAATCACGGCCTTATACGGTATCTGAAGTTGAAAAACTGGTCTCAGCCGAGACCTGGAAGATGCTGGATGAGATGATTGACATCCCGGCTGGTCGTTTTACCATGGGAACGGATCGATCCAGGGCAGATGAGCAGGATAAACCAGCCCATGAGGTCACATTGCCGGCATACAGCATTGACAAGTATCCTGTCACCAATGTGCAATATGCCCGATTTGTTGCACAGACGGGGTATCGCAACCCCTTGCACTGGGAGAATGGCAGAATCCCTGCAGGATTGAACCTGCATCCGGTCACGCTGGTATCCTGGTATGATGCCCAGGCCTATTGTGAACATTTTGGTAAACGTCTGCCGACCGAGGCAGAGTGGGAAAAGGCGGCACGCGGTACGACGCACAATCGCTGGCCGTGGGGGAATTTCATGGATGCAGAAAGATTGAATACCTATTATGCCATTGGCGCCACAACCCCGGTGAACCGTTTTCCCGAGGGGGCCAGTCCTTATGGGGTAATGGACATGGCAGGAAATGTCAGCGAATGGACCGCAGATGATTTTCTTCCCTACAGGGGAAGTCATGCCCCGAGTGATCTCTTTGATGCCAAGATTGCCAAGGCAGTCACGGCGGAGGATCGAGCCAAAAAGGTGGTGGATCTGGTGCCTACCGGCAAGCGGTACAAGGTCATGCGAGGGGGCTCCTGGAAGAGTGATCCCTTTTCTACCACCACCTACCACCGCAATTTTGCCTGGTCCAATTCGGCCTCTGATTTTTTCGGTTTCCGCTGTGCCAAAGACACCAATGATCAGGGAGGACAGTGATGCGAATATGTCTTGCCCTGTTCATGATGCTGTTGTCACTGCCCAGCTGGGCAGTGGACAGTTATCGTTACCTGCATGTGACCATAGATACGCCCTGGTCCATCTTTGTCTTTCTCATTCCCTTCGTATTTGGTCCCCTGGTTCTGATGATCATCTTGTATTGGCGGCATGCCCTGAAAAGACAGCAGACTGAATCTGAAAGGAAAAGCCATCAGGTAAACGAGAACAGCCCCGGACCGCAGCCGCCGCCAGATCCACCACCAGAGTCGCCGCCAGATCCCTCCTGATCGGTTCGGGGTCTTTTCAGGCGCGTGCCGGTTCAAACGGGTCGGAAAAGATATCCTCCATTCCCGCACCAGAAAGGAAACACTGCATCCTCAATATCTTTATGAGTTCAGGATCCCCGCAAAGATAGATCTGCCAGCCGGAAAGACTGGGGTAGCTGGCCTTGATCAGATCCTGAATTGCACCAACCTGGTGTAGATCGAGCTGGCCGTCTTTGAGGACGCAAGGGGTATAGCTGAACTGGTTGTATTCCTGGGCCAGTTGCATCAATTCATCCACCAGGTATAACCCCTCAGGGGCCAGGCTTCCATGAAAGAGGTGGACAGGGGCATCATGACCTTCCTGCAGGGCGGTCCTTAGAATACCGTAGAGGGGGGCAAGACCGGTCCCGGTTCCGGCAAGCAGAATGGGCTTGGGTGAGGACGGTCTGGATGGCGGCAGATAGAAGCAGCTACCGATCGGACCATTGATGGATATTTCGTCACCGCCTTTCAGTGTCACGCAAAGCCAGGTGCTGACCTTTCCTCCCGGGATATGCTTGACATGCAGCTCCAGATAATCTTCAGGTTTGATGCTGGCGAGGGAATAGCTGCGGATGGCCTCGGCAGGTGACTTGACATTGATGTACTGGCCAGGTTCGTAGCTGAAATCATCGGGCAGACTGAGCCGGAGACGATAGATATCTGCCGCGACCGCCTCCTGTTCGAGGACTTCAACAGATTTCCAGGCCTGCTCCTGTGGGAGCAGGCCAATTTCCATGTCTTCCTGAGGGCGGCAGATGCAGGCCAGAAAGTAATCTTGTGCCTGCAGCGTGGCCTTCAGCCCCTTCTGTGCCATTTCTGGAGGCTTGCCTTTATAACTGCGCATCAGACAGGTCTGACAGATACCGGCGTGACAGGATGATGGCAGGGCCACACCATGCCGGGTCAGACACTCCAGTACGGTCTCTTCAGCTCGACAGGTGTATTCCTGTCCTTCATATGTCAGGGTATTCATAAGATTCATTTATTATACATCATTATTTGCAGTGCTATGCCCTGA
Source organism: Gammaproteobacteria bacterium (assembly GCA_003696645.1). GTDB lineage: Bacteria > Pseudomonadota > Gammaproteobacteria > J025 > J025 > J025. Next base: position 4,312 of record RFGN01000223.1, read on the forward strand.
TTCTGGACATGATGAGAAAAATCAGTTGCTCTGACGCTGTTTTGAAAGTCTGGCCTGCAACCGCGCACTCGCTTCCCAACGGCGGAGTAGCAGGATGCGTTCGCCGCCCTTGTCCCTGGCACAGGTAGGGCAGGTCAGATGGCAGAGAAACAGCTCTTTGGGTAATCGGCCTTGATCCAGCAAACGCTGTTGAAGTTGTCGCAAGGAAGACTTGATTGTTCCAATTCCCCCCTGATGCAGCCATCCAGACAGGTGCCAGGGATCAGGGAGTCGCTGGACCTGGTAGGCCGCGGAAGAACCATTTTCCAGGAGACGGATCAGCCGTCCTCCAAAAATGCCGGTTTGGGTCAGAACCAGCCCAGGATAGCGTTCTTGCAGCTCAAGCCTTTGTATGGCCTCGAATTGTGTCTTGACATAGTGGTCATAGGCAAGAGGCATGGAGAGCAGGGCCGGGATCTTCTGTACATGTGCCCAGTGGTTACCCAGTTCAATCTCTTTCTGGTGCCAGTCGGGATATTCTGTCGGGCAGGCACAGGATGCCGTCATGACTGATGTCTGTAGATCTTTTTGAGAGAAAGCAGAACATTGAGGAGAAAAAGCCACAGGCCGACGGCCATGATGCTGGAGGCCACGGAGATGACAAAGCCATAATAGTGATGGATATCGGCCTGTCCCATTTCATTCCCGGACAGCAGCATATTGCCTTCGATGCTCCCGAAGATCATCAATGTGGTATAGAAACTCAGTACGCCGATGGTTGTCCACCAGAAGGAGTGTTCTGCCATCCTGTTGGAATAGAGCGGAATACGCGTGATATGCGGGAGCAGATAATAGGTGGTGGCCATCGCCAGTATTGTCACACCGCCGATGAGATTGATATGGGCATGGGCCAGTGGATCGATCATGTGGCCGGGCCCCCCATAAGGGCTGCCGATACTGTCCAGCCAATGACGAATCGGAGGGATGACCTGCAATACCCCATGGACGGTGCCGATGAAAAAGCTCATGGATGACATGATGATGAACTTGATCAGGTAGCGATCCTGATGGGCAATCATGGGTTCGGATGAAGAAAATTGATTCACAATAAAACAAAAAACCCGGGTTTAACCGGGTTCAGTGGTATTGGAGGTGTTATTATTCTTGAATTCAGTCTTCGATGTTGTCGATAGCTGGCCCGGACATGGCAGCAGCCAGAACAACTGAGAGACCAAAAAAGATCAGGATTGGAATCAAAATACCTGGAAACATCAGTAATCCCCTCTCACAATTAACCTTAATGACTATGGCAAAATACTATACTGCGTTTTCAGCCCGAGTGCAATGGATTAAAATGGGATTAACGTATTTTTTTTCTGGATAAACGGCGGCTGAATCAGGGGGGCATACCGGTTATCCCCTCTGACGGGCCGATTCAGTCGGTCATGTTTCATGACAAGTGGAAGGAGTGGAAATGTCTCAACAGATGAAAAAGATGGCCATGGGGATCGGGTTGGGAATGATATTTGGCGTGTTGGCCATGTTCCTGTCCCGGCAGTTCATGCAGCCTTCCGTTCCGGATGCCTACCAGCGTACCGGCGGCGATTTTACCCTGCAGTCTCCCCAGGGACGCTTCAATCTGCATGATTGGCGAGACAAGGTGGTGCTGCTGTATTTTGGTTATACCCACTGCCCCGACAAATGTCCGTTGACCCTGCAGCGCTGGGCACAGGTTTTTCGTCAGTTGCCGCAAGACAAGACCGATCACGTCGGGGGGTTGCTGATAACGGTCGATCCCGAGCGGGATACCTTGCCAGTCTTGCAGGACTATACCAGAAGATTTCACCCCAATATTATGGGTCTTACGGGGTCGGAGCAAGAAATCCGCCGGGTTGCCGACCTCTACCGGGCCGATTTCGAGGCCGAGCGGCACCATCTTGAAATGGCCCATGAGCATCAGGGCATGACTCGGCAAGCCTCGGGAAATGGGACAGTTGAACATAGCAGCTTTGTCTATGTGATCGGCCGGGACGGTCGCGTCCATGCCATGTTGCCGTTTGATGCGCCGATCGAAAAGCTCCGCAGCAGTATCGAGAGACTCCTGTAA
>RFGN01000224.1 GCA_003696645.1 Gammaproteobacteria bacterium
ATGGGGCGGGCTGAAAGTATATCACAACGAATTCTTTGGCGGCAAGGGTGGCATCGGGATTTGGATAGACGGACCAAGCCAGTTCCAGGTGGACAACAACTCCTTTGAAGGATTGAGCGGTGCCATGACGGTTGTAAACTCAGGCGCCAAGAACGAATGGAAGCAGAACTTCATCCGTTGCAACGCCATCCAGAACACTGTATGGGGCATTGATTTCTATGGCGAGAACAGGCACGCACAGTTCCTCGGCAACCAATTCCAGAGCGTGGAATCCGACATGATGTTGCGGGGCGATGCTTCAAACAAGGGCCGCATACGCACCAACCAGGGCGGCCCAGGCAGCCCCGCAAGCAACTGCTTTGACAGCCCCCTGGGCGGGGATATCATCACAGAAAGCAGTGCGACGACCGAGAGTTTTCGATACTGGACACCAGGGGAAACCTCGCAGCCGTGCCTAATACCGACAACTCCTGGAAATTACACCATCTCATATACCTTTGGCGATTTGACCGACTGCAGCAAACTGCCAGGGGCTATCGACAACCCTACCGAAGAAGACCTGGACAACATCCGCCAACAGATTGTCAGCCTCGAAGGACAATTGCAGCAAGACCCCAACAATCAAACCCTGGAAGCGCAATGGCTCGATGCACTATACCAAAAAGAACTCCTGCTCGGTGGGCTGGTAAGGGAGAGAATGGAAGCGGGGGACTATGCAGGTGCCGAGGCCCTGCTCGCCCAGGAGAACACGGTGGAAGCTGACTATTCCCTTTTTGGGCTGAAAATGGACAGGGGTGCCTACACCGAGGCGCAGGCCTTCCTGAACACCCTGCCACAAACGACACAGGACGAAACATGGTTTGTACAGGTACAGCAAATCAACATCCAGCGGCTTCAAAATGAAGAGACCTTCCAGCTATCGGCCCAACAAGAATCCCTCTTGAACCAGGTGGCGGACAGCGAATCCCCCGTGCGGAGCTATGCAAGGGCCATCCTGATGCTGTTGAAAGACAAGCACTATGAGAGCGAACACCCGCTCGTGGAACGCTCGGCCCAACCTACGGGAAAAGTGGAACCGGATGCCGAACCAGCAACAAAATGGACGGTGGCCCCCAACCCGGCCAACCATTCCGTCCGGATTGACTTTGGCAGGGAAACTTCCGAAGATGC
>RFGN01000225.1 GCA_003696645.1 Gammaproteobacteria bacterium
CGTCCCGTTCGGCCCTATCTGTTAGATGGTAGTGCTATTGTCACTGCCATGCTATTGGCCTTTGCCATTCCGCCGTATTCACCATGGTGGTTATTGCTATGCGGTTGTTTCTTCGCCATTATTATTGCCAAACACCTGTTTGGCGGCCTGGGATACAACCCCTTCAACCCGGCCATGGTCGGCTATGCCGTTTTACTCATCTCGTTTCCGGTCAACATGACATCATGGGTTCTTCCCCTGTCTCTGGAATCCTTTCCTCATGATCTGAGCAATACTTTATCTCTGGTCTTTACCGGACACCTGCTTGATGGGACACCCATACTGGATGCCCTGACAATGGCCTCTCCCCTGGATACGCTGAAAACCGAACTGCGACTCAAACATACCGTCGTAGAAGCCTTCACCAGTAACGACCTGTATGGCTTTGTCGGCGGAATCGGTTGGGAATGGGTCAATCTTGCGATTCTGGCTGGTGGGTTGTGGTTGCTTCATAAGCGTATCATTACCTGGCATATCCCTGTCGGGCTGATGGCCGGAATGGGACTGATTGCATTCATGTTCAATCTGATCGATTCCACCCACTATGCCTCACCTTTTTTCCATCTCTCAGTCGGCGCGACGATGCTTGGAGCATTCTTTATTGCTACAGACCCCGTGACGGCCTGTACCAGTAACCCAGCCAGAGTGGTTTACGGCTTTCTTATTGGTATCCTTGCCTATATCATCCGAACCTGGGGAGGGTATCCGGACGGAATCGCCTTTGGGGTACTGTTGATGAACATGGCAGCTCCAACCCTGGATTATTACCTGCAACCCAGGGTATTTGGCCATCGCAGGGGCAAAAAGCACAAGCATCGAAGCAAAAAATCATGAGTGATATTTTCAAGGTTGCCTTGTTGATGGCTATCTTTGCTGTTCTTGGAACGTCGCTCGTCGCCACTACTCATAGCCTTACCGAACAGCGCATCAAGGATAATGAAAAGAATGCCCTGCTGAACAATCTTCACAGCCTCATCCCCCCCATTGCTCATGATAATGACCTGTTTAATGACACCATGACGATCAGCTCTCCTGAGTTGCTTGGCACGCCTGACGATATCACGGTATATCGGGCGCGTTTTCGCACCGCACCTGTTGCCATGGCACTCCATACGGTTGCTCCGGATGGATACAATGGCAAGATCAAACTCCTTGTTGCGATTCGTTATGATGGGGTGGTCATCGGTGTGCGGGTTATCTCTCACAAGGAGACCCCTGGGCTCGGCGATCGAATCGAGGCTGATAGGTCCGACTGGATCAAGCAGTTCAAGGGGAAATCCTTCAGCAACCCTGAGAAAAGTCTATGGAAGGTCAAGAAGGATGGGGGGGTGTTTGACCAGTTTACCGGGGCAACCATCACGCCCAGGGCTGTAGTCAAGGCTGTTGCAAATTGCCTGGTTTTATTTCACACTTACAAGGAGCAACTCTTTCGTGAAGATGAAGAGTTCTGATCTGTTCAACGACTCTATTCTCTGATGAATACTGATACTGCAAAAATCATTCAGGATGGCCTCTGGAAAAACAATCCTGCCCTGGTACAGATTCTGGGACTTTGTCCTCTCTTGGCAGTGACCACCACCCTGATCAATGGACTGGGGCTGGGTTTGGCAACCATGCTGACATTGATCCTGTCCAACACTACGGTTTCACTCATTCGTAATGCCGTTCCGGCTGAAGTCAGACTACCGGTTTTCGTCATGATCATTGCCTCGATTGTCACGGCCATTGAGCTTGCGATGAGCGCCTATGTGTATGACCTTTACAAGACATTGGGGATTTTCATACCACTGATCGTAACGAATTGCACGATCATTGCTCGAGCTGAGTCCTTTGCTTCCAAGCATCCACTGTTGCCATCCATGTTGGATGGCTTCATGATGGGGCTGGGCTTCCTCCTCGTTCTTGTTGTCCTGGGCGGACTTCGAGAACTGGTTGGACAGGGTACTTTATTTGCCGATGCACATATCCTCCTGGGTGAATCAGCTCGACACCTTACTATTCAGGTGATTCATGACTACAAGGGCTTTCTGCTTGCCATCCTGCCTCCCGGGGCCTTCATTGGCCTGGGATTGCTGATCGCCCTCAAGTTTCATATCGACAAATACATCAAGATATGGCGTGCACGCCCAGAACCCTCCCTGCTCACGGAAGCAGAAATTCCGGCGGCGTCCGGCCGTTAATGCGCGATAGTCATTCATGTCGTCGTGACCCTGTCAGAGCGTCGGGCGTTCTTTGAAATCTTAAAGGCCCAAAACCCCAAACCCACTACCGAGCTCGTCTACCATTCAACCTTTGAGCTACTCATTTCTGTCATTCTATCAGCCCAGGCCACAGACGTTAGTGTCAACAAGGCAACCGATCGGCTGTACAGGGTCGCCAACACACCAGAGACCATGCTTGAATTGGGTGAAGAGAGGCTCAAGGACTACATCAAGACCATAGGACTATACAACAGCAAGGCCAGAAACATCTTGCAAACCTGCAAGATTTTGCTTGAAAAACATGGTGGGCAGGTTCCTGATTCAAGGAAGGAGCTGGAAAGCCTGCCCGGTGTGGGACGCAAGACAGCCAATGTTATTCTCAATACAGCCTTTGGCCAGCCGACCATTGCTGTAGATACTCACATCTTCAGGGTATCCAACCGAACCGGACTTGCAAAAGGCAAGACACCTCTTGAAGTGGAACGGAAGCTGTTAAAGGCCGTACCAGAAGAATTCCGGCAGCATGCGCATCACTGGTTGATCTTGCATGGACGCTATACCTGCACAGCCCGTCAACCAAAATGTTACAACTGCCTCGTCAAACCGTATTGCAGTTATCGACG
>RFGN01000226.1 GCA_003696645.1 Gammaproteobacteria bacterium
ACCCTGTTCAAAGCCGACCACCCGTTTTTCTTCGTCATCCGTGACAACAAGACCAACAGCATTCTTTTCATGGGCAAGGTGATGAATCCCAAAGCCTGATGATCATTGCTTCATCACCTCGGTTTCAGGATGAAAGGCATACCATGCAAACCAGAACAGATTGACAGCAGGCCAGGGCTTTCCATCAACCGTTAAATGGGGAGCCCTGGCTTTTTCATCCCATTTCAGCGTCAGTTTTTTGCCCGCAAACTCGTCGGTGACTGTCTTTTTCTTCTTCAGCAAATCCAGTGGATAGGCTTTGTACCTGCCGCTGATCTCCACACCCAAAACCCTGGCCTTGGGAGGCAGGGCCTCGCTCTCAGCAGCCACCGCAAACATGAGCCTGTCGGTGGCCAGGTAATCGGAATAAGGATCCCGGGTATAATCCCGTTCAAAACCGGTTTCGGTTGTCAGCACCTTTGTATCAGGGTGTCGTGCATTCCAACTATCCCAGGTGCACAATTCTGTTGGGAGCATTTCCAATTCATTGCCGGAAGCCGGTCCTGCAACCGCCATGGCCATAACCTGCGACCACAACGACTCCGACTGCCGGTCGTACATCAGCACATCGCTGTTGTACAGCAGGCCCGAAACCCCGAATTGCCGGACTGATCCACTGCTATCCTTTCCTTTGAAAGCCATTCCGGAACCGCAAAGCGGACACCAGGTGATCACCACCACCTCGCCGGCAAAACGATCGTTGACGATTTCGTGCCAGTTGAGGATTTTCACGGGATAAGCTTTTGCGACAAAGTTGTACTCCACCCCCAACACCCAGTCTTCATCAAAGATAAAAGCAGCCTCCCCGGCGTTTGCGAAGCGAGGATGATCGATGGAGGGGATACCATCGCGTGGAGGGCCTCCGGACTTGATCTGATCCAGGGGTATCCGGAGGTTTGACAATTTGAACCCATTGATTTCAGGAACCTGAATTTCTTCAAGGTAATCGTCAAGTCCGTATTCCAGCGGCAACATTTCCGCAATGCGTTGCGAAGCGAACAAACCAAACTCCTGCACCAGCTCAGGCCGGGTAATCATGCCGTATTCTGAAATTTCAACGGTTGGTTTTGTTGCCACCAAAAAAGAAAACCGGGCTTCCTCCCGGCCCAAATCATGGCCTGACTGATTGGTCTCATGATCTTTTCCAAGATTTACGGAGGCCAGCAAGTCTTTCTCTGCTGGCCGGTCTATGCCATTTGCCACCCGGAGCACCAGCGGCATTCTGACCATGAAAAGCCCCCCGCTTTTAGGTTCAACAAGGTCGGCTGTTTCTACGATTCTTTTTGCCGGTTCAAACTCGTTCTCCGGAGTTATCCGTCCGGCCTGCACCGAATAACCATCTCTCGCCAGGCGGTTGTGCACCAGCGAGAGTAAAAACCTGCGTTTGGAAGCCTGCCAGATTTTCTGCCGGTTTTCCTCCCATTTCCTTTTTGTTTTTTCATCGTCGGAATGGAGGGGCGTAAAAAGGGCCTTGCCTGCATAAGAGACTGTGGCTCCGTTTGACCGGAAATGTTCCAAAAGGAAATGCACCCGGTAGCCGGTGGCCATGTTTTCTATTTCCAGCAACTGTTTGGCAGTGGCCAGCATGAAACCATCTTTTTCTTCAAAACGCAGTACTTCCGGGTTCAGAATTGTGCATTTGGAGGCGTAATTCGAAGCCCCCAAAAAGTCTTTTCGGAATTGCCGCAGGCGACGCTTCCGCTTGCCGGAGGTGCTGGCTTTCACCTCGGCTGCCGCCAAATTCAGGGAGGCGGGTTTCAATTGAATAACCAGGTCATGACCGGCCGCATCATCCAGTTGGACCACCTTGTTCTCATAGCCCACAAAGCTGATGACCAAGGAGGCATTCCTGAACGGAGTTTTCCGCAGTTCAAATTCTCCGTTGTCGTCCGTGGTGGTACCCTCCTGGGTGCCATCCAGAAATACATGTGCACCAGGCAAGGCTGAACCGCTGAGGGCGTCGGTAACTTTACCGCGGACCTGAGCAATGACCTGGGTTGAAATTGCGACGAAAAGAAAAACGAAAAGGCAGGAATATTTCATGGCCGGGCTTTTGGCAATAATCGCCAGAAAGTGCCAAAAAAACTGGTGGGTTGCAGACAGGAAAGAAAGAATTTCAGGCAATTACGGATGAGCCGCCACCCACACTTCTCCGTCTTCAAAAATCTCTTTTTTCCAGATCGGAACGGTTTCCTTGAGGGTGTCGATGGCAAATTTGCAGGC
>RFGN01000227.1 GCA_003696645.1 Gammaproteobacteria bacterium
AGGCCAGGGAAAGTCCATTTCGGTATAGTAGTAAATTTCCTGGTCTGAAATCTTGCGGATGGTCTCGGATTTTACGGAGGCGTAAACCCAGTCGTCAAAGCCCTCTACATTGGTGAGTAGGTAGGCGATGGCATTCATAGAAGCCTCCAGGGTAGCAGTAAATCTCAACTCCTTGATGGGCGAATCGGCAGCTTCCCGCATGTAAACTTTTACGCCGCCTTTATCTCTCTTGAGCTTCCAACCGTCACCGTATTGGGCTGATGACGGCACTGCCCACAATAGCATCGCCAAAATGACATGGCTGCTAATCCGGAGGAAATGAAATGCCTTCATATCTTTGTTTTTCGATGGGAGGTAACAGGTACCAAAACGCCTGAGTCCCTTGTTCGTTGCCTCCATCAACAAATCCTTACCTGGCCACTATCACAAACAAGACTTCTGTAAGAGCCAGGACAATTATTAAACTACCATGAGACAATACCTCGACCTGTTGCAGCACATCCTCGATCACGGAACTCCCAAGTCAGACCGTACAGGCGTAGGCACCCGCAGCGTTTTTGGCTACCAGATGCGTTTTAACCTGCAAGAGGGTTTCCCGCTTTTGACGACGAAAAAACTGCACCTCAAATCCATCATTTACGAGTTGCTCTGGTTCCTCAATGGCGACACCAACGTGGCCTACCTTCAGGAAAACGGCGTCCGCATCTGGAACGAATGGGCCGACGAAAACGGCAACCTGGGCCCCATTTACGGCAAGCAATGGGTGGCCTGGGAGCGCAAAGACGGCAGCACCGTCAACCAGATTGCCCAGGCGGTAGACCTCATCAAAAACAATCCCGACAGCCGCCGCATAATCGTCAACGCCTGGAACGTGGGCGACCTGCCGGAGATGAAACTCAGCCCCTGCCATGCGCTTTTTCAGTTTTACGTTGCCGACGGAAAACTTTCCTGCCAGCTCTACCAGCGCTCCGCCGACGTCTTTCTCGGGGTGCCTTTCAACATCGCCAGCTATGCCCTGCTGACCCTCATGATGGCACAGGTTTGCGATCTGCAACCTGGTGAGTTCGTACACACCTTCGGCGATGTGCACCTGTACAACAACCACATCGAGCAGGCCCAGCTGCAACTGACCAGGGAGCCCCGCTCCTTGCCAACAATGGAAATCAACCCGGAAGTTAAAGACATCTTCGAATTCAAATACGAGGACTTTCAACTGAAAAACTACGATCCCTACCCGCACATCAAAGCAGCGGTTGCAGTGTGAATTGGTGTAGAGTTTAGAGTTTAGAGTTGAGGGTTGAGGGTTGAGGGTTGTAGAGAGGTTGCAGTGCAACGTCTAACTCACCCAAACACCACTGAAAACATAATACCGGAAAACCGACAAAGCCATGGAACTCCATTTAGCCGGAAAAGTGTTCATCGTGACGGGAGGCTCAAGTG
>RFGN01000228.1 GCA_003696645.1 Gammaproteobacteria bacterium
GCTGTTCGCCAATTAAAGCGGTACGCGAGCTGGGTTCAGAACGTCGTGAGACAGTTCGGTCTCCTATCTACCACGGGCGTCGAAGATTGAGGGAACTCGCCCCTAGTACGAGAGGACCGGGGTGAACGCACCTCTCGTGTACCGGTTGTTCTGCCAAGGGCATTGCCGGGTAGCGACGTGCGGTTCGGATAAGCGCTGAAGGCATCTAAGCACGAAGCCGATCCCAAGATTAATCTTCATTTGAGCCTCCTGCGAGATGAGCAGGTTGATAGGCGGTAGGTGTAAGCGTGGTAACACGTTGAGCCGAGCCGTACTAATAAGGCAAGCTCTACAACCACTGTGGGATTCGATCCACCAAATTCGCCAGCTGCTTTTTGCAAGCGGCGCCAGCATCGTCACCGTACATTCAGTACGGCTCCTTGCCGGCTTGCTTGCGTCTCGCATCTGACGGAATTTGGTGAATCTCCAATGAATGACGGATAGTATACTCTGTTAATCTATTTGGAGAATAAATTCATGAATTGGAAATGTTTTTCAATGTAATGAATCTCTACTGAATCGCGGAGTATTTTCGTGATTCATTCCACTCGATTGTTATTACAACTCGGATATTTAGTTGGGTGTTGAGTTTTGGTTATAGCTTATAGGATTTTGAATGGAGCTATCACCTAAAATCCATCACCCAGAACCTGTATCGAAAGGGTTTCAGTGTCTTGGTGTCATTTCCCGACGGGTCACACCCGTTCCCATCCCGAACACGGAAGTTAAGCCGTACGGGGCCGATGGTAGTGCGTTAGCGCGAGAGTAGGTGGACGCCAGGACATTGAGACTCTTTTTTGTTTTATAGATTTTAGGATTTTATATCTGTTTCGATAACGAGATGATGTATTGACAAAATGAAAAATTTTGGATATACTCTTCCCTCTCAATTCAGAGGAGGGAATGAGGATAGTAAAATTCACATCGATTATGCAGCAGGTTTTGTGCGATTTGCACTGGCGAGCCTGTCTGCCCGATGCGCAGGTCCAATCCACCTCGCCAGACGAAGGAGATGGGCCGATCGAGCTGACCGTACCGGTTCGGTACATCCCCGGACCGTTCGACAAGATCATCAAAAACTTTTCTCATGGAGTGCAACCAAGATTCCCAGAGGTGGAACAAACCCAGGATGAGCAGGTGCGCAGGCTTGCCAGTCGTTTGGTCAGTGTCTGGCGCGAGATCTGGATGATCTGGCTGCATCGGCACAAGATGGAAGTCTCGGGCATAGTCGATCCGTCGACCGGTTTTCCGAGCTGGCTGGATCAGGATCTGCTGAACGCATGGGAGGCAACGCTTGCTCAGCACGGGGTGAGTAAAAACGAAGGCAATGCCTTCATGGCTGAGTTCCTTCGCAGACTGCTCGATCAGCACAGCGACGATCTCGCCGCCTCCGGCATCGCGTTCTCGCCGGGTCTGATCCTCAAGCTTCAGAACGGTCACCTCGTCATCGAACCCAACTGAACCTTGTACGCCTCCGTACAGGGTCTTTTTATTTTATTGACAAATAGGCAATGTATGCTGTAATGCAGCGGCTGTTGCGACTGAACGTGACGGCTTCCTTGCGGAACGCAATTGGAGTACGCATAATGACGGTTCTTTGGCTCGGACTCGGCCTGGTCGGCACCGGACTGTCCCTTTTCTCGATGGGGGAGTCGGTCAAGGTGATTGATTCTGGTGTACGGACGGCGACGCGCTACGACTTTGCGCGTATCGTTTTCCTGCTTGCACTGGCCATGATCCCCAGCCTGCTGGCAGGGTTCAACTATCACCTGGTCCTTGCGGTTCCGTTCGGATGGGTCATCTTCACCACTGCGGTCGAATTCACCATCGGGCGCATCATCCCGGAGAGATCGCGAAGCTGACTTACGATTCACCTAGGCCCTGCGCCTAGGTTTTTTGTAAGCTTGTTGCTCTTTATTCGTTTAGGTCAATAGAGATCTGAGCCTATGAATACCATGCTTGCCAGCCTTCTCCAGCATCAAGGAAGCCAACACAATACGAGAAAGATATCTGAATTTGAGAATCGTTTCTTTCGTGTTCGGTTTCCTTCTTCTTTTCATGCGATTCCAGATCAAAATGGAGGCGTGCTCATTAAGTCGTACTGCGGCATGATCGACGTACGCGTCACAAACGAAGGTATTCAGATGGAGTGCTCCCA
>RFGN01000229.1 GCA_003696645.1 Gammaproteobacteria bacterium
CATCAATACGGGAACCAGTGTAACAGCCAATAACGCCGAAGCTGCCATGGCAAAGGTCTTGGTATAGGCCAGCGGAGAAAACAGCCGTCCTTCCTGGGCCTGTAGGGTAAACACAGGAAGAAACGATACTGTAATAATCAGCAGTGAGAAAAACAGTGCCGGGCCAACCTCGCGTGAGGCCATGGAAATGGCCTCCCAACGCTCCGTAACATGCAAGGATCGCCCTTTTTTTCTGACCGAGTCTTCAAGATGTTTGTGCGCATTCTCGATCATCACGATGGCACCATCAATCATGGCACCTATCGCAATGGCAATTCCACCCAGGGACATGATGTTGGCATTGATACCCTGCCAGCGCATGATGATAAATGCCATCAGGATCCCGACAGGGAGTGTCAGAATCGCTACAAGCGCTGAACGAGCATGCAGTAGAAAGAGAATACAGACTACGCTCACCACGATTGATTCTTCCAGCAGCTTGTCCTTGAGGTTATCGACTGCCCGCTCAATCAGATGACCTCGATCGTAGGTCGTAACAATCCTGACTCCCTTGGGGAGTCGTTTGCCCAAATCTTCCAACTTGTCTCGTACCTTTTCGATCGTGGCCAGAGCATTCTCGCCGGAGCGCATGATGACAACACCGCCTGCCACCTCACCTTCTCCATTCAATTCTGCCAGTCCTCTCCGCAGTTCCGGACCGAGATGGATATTGGCCACATCTTCCAGCCGGATGGGCGTTCCATTCTTGTCGACCTCAACCGGTATGCTTTTCAGATCATCCAGTGAACGGATATATCCCAACCCCCTCACCATGTATTCTGTTTCAGCCATCTCGACCAGCCTCCCGCCGACATCGCTATTGGAGCGTTTTATCGCCTTTTTGATTTTGGACAGAGGGATCTGGTAGGCCTGCAAGGCATTGGGGTCTACTTCCACCTGATACTGTTTGACATAACCCCCTATGGAAGCCACCTCAGAAACGCCATCAACCGTCTGCAAGGGATAACGAAGATACCAGTCCTGCATGGAACGCAACTGCGACAGATCATATTGTCCACTGTCATCCACCAGGGCATACTCATAGACCCAGCCGACCCCCGTCGCA
>RFGN01000230.1 GCA_003696645.1 Gammaproteobacteria bacterium
AAGGGTTACAAATTGACCACTACGGGTTGACATCTGTACCTTTTCACCATTTCTCCACAGATTGGCGAACTGGACCAGCAGTACCTCGAGTCGATCCTGTGCAATATCGAGGGCCGACAGGATCGCACGGAGACGGGGAATGTATCCGTGATGATCTGCCCCAAAGATATTGATGACCTTGTCGAAACCGCGTTCGAATTTCTCCTTATGATAAGCGATATCGGCAGCAAAATAGGTCATGGAACCATTGTCACGCACGGCGACACGATCCTTTTCATCACCAAATAACGTGGAACGAAACCACCAGGCTCCATCCTTCTGGTAGATCAGATCCCTGGCCTTGAGCATCTCGACAGACTCTTCAATCTGGCCGCTGGCATGCAATTTTTCTTCCGAGTACCAGGAATCGAATTCAACCCTGAAATTTTCAAGGTCTTTACGGATGTTTTCCTGAATGGATTGCAGGGCATATTGATGGATGATTCTGTAGTTCTGTTCTCCAAGAGTTTCCTTGCAGGACTGAATCAGGCTGTCCAGGGCTGTTTCAGGATCCTGGCCTTCATAGGCCTCAAGGAGGGCAATCGGGGGGTGGCTGGTATCAAATTCAATATCAAACTGTGATTTCAACTGACAGGCAATGTCGACGATATAGTCTCCCTGGTAGACATTTGCAGGCAACTCCAGAGCATGACCGGACTGTTGCAGATATCGCAGCCAGACACTTGTGGCAAGGATATCCATCTGTCTGCCGGCATCGTTGACATAATATTCTCGATGCACCTTGTGACCGGCATTTTCAAGAAGGTTGGCAATGCAGGAACCGTAGGCAGCACCACGTCCATGTCCAACGTGCAACGGGCCGGTCGGATTGGCCGAGACAAATTCGATCAATATGGACTGGCCACTGGATCCGATGTTTTTTCCAAAATGATCCTGTTGTTCAAGAATCTCGATGATGACATTGCCGGCTGCTTCATCATTCAGGTAAAAATTGATAAAACCTGGGCCAGCAATATGAACGGATTTGACAATGCTGTTCTCGGCAAGTCCCTTGCTGATCATTTCTGCCAGCTCCTTTGGAGGTCGCTTGGCATTCTTGGCCAGAATCATGGCGATGTTGCTGGCATAATCCCCATGACGTTCATCACGGCATCGTTCAACCTTTACCTCGGGCAGATCGTCCAGTTGCAGGTATCCCTCGTTTCTGAGGGCGTGAAGAGAATCATGGATGAGCTGCGCAAGCCGCTGTTTCATAGGGTTTCGGGGTTTATGGTAATCAGTGTAAAGGGGGTATTATCGATAGATGCCTGTCAGATGCAACCACTATACCATGATTTTTTGCTAGCACTCTAAGATAACGAGTGCTAATATATCGGGTTTGTGTGGACTATGGTGTAAAACCTTTCATGAAACAGTTGCCCGAAAGAGCACAATTACTGTTGCATGCCCTGATTGAAAATCACATCAGGGAAGGACAGCCCGTCGGTTCCCGAACGTTGTCGAAATCATCGGGTCTCTCTCTCAGTCCGGCCAGTATTCGCAATATTCTTGCCGATCTTGAAGAGATGGGCTTGGTTGCTTCGCCTCATACCTCCGCGGGCAGGGTGCCAACAACCAAGGGCTATCGGCTTTTTGTCGATTCCATTCTTCAGGTCAAGGCCAGGGACAGCCAGGAGATTCGTTTGCTCAAACAACAGCTGGATCCCGAAAACAGTGTGGAAAATCTGCTGGAAACGGCCTCAAAACTGGTTTCAGAGCTTACCCAGATGGCTGGTATAGTGACTCTGCCCAAACGGGAAAGGATTATCCTGAAGCATATTGAGCTGCTCAAGTTGCCAAGTCAGCGACTCCTGGTCATTCTGGTGCTCGATGATGGAGAGGTCAGGAACTGTGTGATTGAGGCAAAAAAGAGCTATACGCCAGCTCAATTGGAACGGATGGGACGATTTATTACCGAAAAGTTTGCCGGCAAGGATCTTGAAACCATCCGCCGCGAATTGGTAGATGAATTGAAAAAGGCCCAAGAGAATCTGAACCAGCAGATGCAGGAGATGGTAAATATGGCCAATCAGGCAATCTCCGCCGGATTGCCGGAGGATAATTACTATCTTTCCGGTCAAACCAATCTGATGGGCTTCCACGAATTGTCCGAGATCGATCAGCTGAAACAGCTGTTTGAAACCTTTGGTCGAAAACGCGAGATCCTGGAATTGATGGATCAGTGTCTGAATTCGGATGATATCAGGATATTCATCGGTGAGGAATCGGGCTATGCCGTTCTGGACCGATGCAGCGTTATCGCTTCGCCCTATCATGGTGGAGATACAACGATTGGCGTTCTGGGAGTGATTGGCCCATCGAGAATGGATTATTACAAGGCGATTCCTCTGGTAGATGCGACCTCTCGGATCCTCAGTCGGGTATTGGAACAAAAGAGACATTAAGGAAAATATGGCGGGAAAAAGGAACATGAGCAAGAAAACGGAACAAGCTGAAATGGAAACTGCTTCAAACAATGCCACTAAGACACCCGAAGCAGCGTCTGCCGGGGAGACTGCCTCGGCACCGGTTGAGACTGAAGATGAGAATCAATCCTCACAGCCAACCGATGCACCCAATACATCCGATGCAGATGATGCGGATAAGGATGCAGACGTCACCGACAGGCTCTCTCAACTGGAAGAGGAAAATGCCAGATTGAAAGACCAGTTATTGCGTGTCCAGGCAGATCTTGAGAATACCCGCCGGCGTTCTGTTCAAGAAGTGGAAAAGGCCAGAAAGTATGGCATGGAACGCCTGTTGGAAGATCTGCTGCCGGTACTGGACAGTCTGGAGTTGGGGCTGCAATCCATAGACGCTCATGGAGAGGATGTCAGCAAGATTCGTGAAGGATACGAAATGATCGCTGGCATGTTCAGTTCGGTGATGGAAAAGTTCGGCATCAAGGTGGTCGATCCACAAGGAGAACCCTTTGATCCGGAACTGCACCAGGCCATGACCACAGAAGCCAGCAATGAGGTCAAACCCAATCATGTACTCAAGGTCTTTCAGAAGGGATATATCTTGCATGATCGGTTGGTTCGACCCGCCATGGTCGTCATTGCCGTCGAGAAAAAAGATACAGAATAATCGCATGCACGGTTGAAAAAACAGATTTTGGCGCCATATAGGCAAACAAGTCGGATTTTTTGGTTTAAATAGAGAGGAAAAAATATGAGCAAGATTATCGGAATCGACCTGGGTACCACCAATTCCTGTGTGGCGGTGATGGAAGGCAAGAATGCCAAGGTGATAGAAAACAGCGAGGGTGATCGTACTACCCCCTCCATTGTAGCGTTTACCGACGATGGGGTACTGGTCGGTCAGGCTGCACGTCGCCAAGCGGTAACCAATCCGGAAAATACCCTGTTTGCGATCAAACGTCTGATTGGACGTCGTTTTGATGAAGAGGTGGTCCAGCGTGATATCAAGCTGGTGCCTTACAAGATCATCAAGGCCGATAACGGTGACGCCTGGGTCGAGGCAAAGGGCAAGAAGATGGCTCCACCGGAGGTCTCTGCCAAGGTATTGATGAAGATGAAAAAGACTGCCGAGGAATATCTTGGTGAGGAGGTCAAGGAAGCCGTTATTACCGTACCGGCCTACTTTAACGACTCACAACGTCAGGCTACCAAGGATGCCGGCAGGATTGCCGGTCTGGAAGTCAAGCGTATCATCAACGAACCGACGGCTGCTGCCCTGGCCTACGGACTGGACAAGGGTAGCGGAGATCGCACCATTGCAGTCTATGATCTGGGTGGTGGAACCTTTGATATCTCCATTATTGAAATTGCAGAAGTCGATGGTGAGCATCAGTTTGAAGTGCTGGCTACCAACGGGGATACCTTCCTGGGTGGGGAGGACTTCGATACCCGGCTGATCGATTATCTGGCCGATGAGTTCAAGAAGGAAAATGGGGTGGATCTGCATAATGACCCACTTGCCCTGCAACGTTTGAAGGAGGCGGCAGAAAAGGCCAAGAAGGAACTGTCCAGCAGCCAGCAGACAGAAGTGAATCTGCCATATATCACCGCTGATGCTTCCGGTCCCAAGCATTTGAACATCAAGGTAACACGTGCCAAGCTGGAATCCCTGGTCGAGGATCTGGTCAAGGGAAGTATCAAGCCATGTGAGCAGGCACTCAAGGATGCCGGCCTTTCTACTTCCGATATCAATGATGTGATTCTTGTTGGTGGGCAGACACGCATGCCTCTGGTTCAGAAGGTGGTTCAGGACTTTTTTGGTCGCGAGCCGCGCAAGGATGTCAATCCGGATGAGGCGGTTGCAGTCGGTGCCGCCATCCAGGGCGGTGTATTGGGCGGAGAGGTCAAGGATGTTCTGTTGCTTGACGTGACCCCACTTTCATTGGGTATCGAAACCATGGGTGGTGTGATGACCAAGTTGATCGAGAAGAACACCACGATTCCAACCAAGGCCTCACAGATCTTTTCTACTGCCGAGGACAATCAGACTGCAGTGACTGTCCACGTCCTGCAGGGTGAACGCGAAAGGGCAGCAGACAACAAGTCTCTGGGTCGTTTTGATCTTACGGATATACCGCCAGCACCACGCGGTGTACCACAGATCGAGGTGACCTTTGATATTGATGCCAATGGTATCATGAATGTTTCAGCCAAGGACAAGAACACCGGCAAGGAACAGTCCATTGTAATCAAGGCCTCCAGTGGTCTTTCCGAGGAAGAAATCGAGAAGATGGTACAGGATGCCAAGGCCCACGAAGAGGAGGACAAGAGGTTCCGTGAACTGGTAGATGCCCGTAACCAGGCCGATGGTGTGATTCATGCCACTGAAAAATCACTTGCTGAAGTCGGAGATGATCTCCCGGCTGATGAGAAGTCAAAGGTGGAAGCCGCCATCAACAGTGCCAAGGAAGCGGTCAAGGGCGAAGACAAGGAAGCCATTGAAAAGGCAACCCAGTCCCTGATCGAGGCCTCGGCCAAATTGGCTGAATTGGCACAGAAAAAAACGGCCTCTTCGGAAAGTGGCAGTGAAACGGCGTCAGAGAATAAGTCTGACAAGACGTCCGAGGATGTTGTCGATGCTGAATTCGAGGAAGTCAAGGACGATAACAAGTAACCTGCAATTTGAGGTAATGTGAAATGGCATGGCCACGGAGTGGTCATGCCTTTTTGCATGACAGGTATTTAGGAAATAAGCATGAGCAAACGGGATTATTACGAGGTATTGGGCGTTGCCAGGAATGCCAGTGATGCGGAGATCAAAAAGGCCTTTCGTCGACTGGCAATGAAATACCATCCGGATCGCAATCCGGATGATGCCAGTGTCGAGGCCAAATTCAAGGAGGCCAAGGAGGCCTACGAAGTTCTCTCCGATCAACAAAAGCGCGCCGCCTATGACCAGTTTGGCCATGCCGGAGTCGATCCATCGATGGGCGCTGGAAGTGGTGCTGGTTTTGGAGGCGCGGCTGGATTTGGTGGGTTTGGCGATATCTTCGAAGACATGTTTGGAGATGTCTTCGGTGGTGGCCGAGGACGTGGTCAACAGAGTCGTCGTGGCCAGGATATGCGTTATGATCTGGAGCTGACGCTGGAAGAGGCCGTTTTCGGTGTTTCCAAAAAGATCAGGGTTCCCAGTCGTGTTCGTTGCAAGACCTGTGATGGTTCCGGTGCGAAAAAAGGCAGTGAATCGAAGACCTGTACAACCTGCGGTGGTGTGGGACAGGTCAGAGTCCAGCAGGGATTTTTTGCCATTCAACAGACCTGTCCACAATGTCATGGTGAAGGCAAGATCATCTCCAATCCCTGTCCGGATTGCCGTGGTACAGGCGTACAAAATGAAACACGTACTCTGTCTGTAAAGATACCTCCTGGAGTGGACGATGGTGATCGCATTCGTCTCTCCGGAGAAGGTCACGCAGGGGAGCAGGGTGGTCAGCCAGGTGATCTTTATGTGCAGGTAGTGCTCAAACCTCATCCAATCTTTACGCGAAATGGCAACGAT
>RFGN01000231.1 GCA_003696645.1 Gammaproteobacteria bacterium
GCGGGACCGTCTACCGGAAAAGCACGTTGCACACGCCTCCTTTTTCCGGGGCCTCCGACGGTCCACGCGCCGGGTGTCTCGATGCCAGCCTACCAGCCGACACAGGCTCATCGCGTGAGTCGCCCGAATCTACCCCGACCGCGCTTCCAGGATGTTACGATTTCATGGCGGAATGATACTGGAACCGTTGTCAGGCGCCCATCATGACGCGCCGGTTCGGAGCCCTCAGCGCTTCATCCCTGCCATGATCACGCAGACTTCTTCGCGATCTCCAACCCCAAGCATCCGCCCCGGCTCACTCCATTCCGACCGTTCATTTGGCTTTCACGCGTTATGGCTTCAGAAGCCCAGATCCAAATCGTCAGTTTTCTTCGTACTGCGGCCTCGATCCCGGAAAACTCTATTTGTTGTCGGTGATTGTCCGGCATCCAGCCTGTGCTGTCGAAGCTGGTCGCCCGAATGCCCGGTGCGATCCTCCCGTCGGGTTCCTGTCCCACGCAGCAAATTCCTCGACGAATTTACCTCCGTCTTTGTTGTCACAGGTCGATCCAGGGCTTCTGCAGGCTTGTCATACCGTTTCAGAGGTGGTGCCAACCTGGCACATCGGTAATGAACTACCATTCGATCACGAGCGAGGTCGGCCAGCATATACCGAACGAGCTTCAATCGTTTTTTCCATCGTTCCAGTTCTTCTTCCTCGACATGATACCTTTTCCTAACCCAATCGACGAAAGGTCCGAGTGACGATTCCACATCCATCCAGCATTTCCCAAACACATCAGGCGTTGGTTTGAGCAAATATCCATCACTATCTCTGGACGTCCACACACTGCGATCATTACCGACCATCCATCCGTCCGGCTGTTTCCATCCGAAAGCCAGGTTGAGCACACGCTGAAACGAGCGGACGACCTTTGAAAAACATATATACTGAGTAGGAGTGAGGGTATACCCGCGCCTCAAATCGACCGACGGAATAATGCAGTGGAGATGGGGCTTCGGCCCATCGTGCAGTACGACAAGCATGTAGTATCTACCTTTATCCAGACCTGGAAAAATAATTTCCTGGAAGGTTCTGATGACCTGCTCCATTTCTGATCTCTCAGGCCTATCCGTTGGTCCCCAGCCGATGATGAGTGATTGGAAAACCCATTTTTTTGCACTAGATCTTCGAATCAGCGCTTTGGTCAGCGCAGGTTCTCCCCTCAAAATCTGAGGTTTTACAGGACGGGGATTCTTGTACCTATCCCTATTGCCAATCACGTAATCAACCGCTGTGCCTCTACGGCCAGTACCCGCTCTACGGTTTTTTTTGATAATCATGGTTTATGCTCCTCCTCTTGCTGTTTCGATTGTGGCATGTTCGCCTACCAACTGGCACGTCTATGATCCTCGATACGGACAGCGTACGGGAGAGCCGATCAACACATCCTGCACATGGTCACGTTGTTCAGGATCGGATCGAATCTAGGTAGTGTCTGAAAAATGGAGTTTGAAGATGCGCCGTATGCAGGCGAGTTTGACCTTCGTCAGATAATGTCGCGCCAGTTTCTCATAGCGCGAAGCC
>RFGN01000232.1 GCA_003696645.1 Gammaproteobacteria bacterium
GATGCAGGAAAAATCCGTCACGGTGGCCGGAGAGACCTATTCGCTCAAAAAGCCATTTTTCGTCATGGCAACACAGAATCCGATTGAACAGGAGGGCACGTATCCGCTCCCCGAAGCGCAATTGGACCGCTTCATGTTCAAATTGGATGTGGGATATTCTTCACGAGAAGAACTTCACGAGATTGCTAACCGTACCACTCGGGCAGTTGAACCCACGATTGAACCAGTGCTGGACGGAGACAGAATACTCGCGTATCAACAACTGGTTCGGCGTGTTCTGATTGCGCCACATGTGCAGGATTATGCGATCCGGTGTGTGCTGGCAACACACCCGGAAGGCGAATACGCAAACAAGCTGGCTAAGCAGTTCCTGCGTTTTGGCGGATCCCCTCGTGCAGTACAGGCCTTGATCTTGGCTGGCAAGGTGCGAGCCTTACTTGATCAGCGCACCCACGTTTCGACAGATGACATCAAGTTGGTCCTGCTGCCCGCGCTACGGCACCGCGTGATTTTGAATTTCGAAGGACAGGCGGAGGGCATCACACCGGATATGATCCTCAATGACATCATGGACACGCTTCCTATAGAAGTGGACAGCATAAAGGCATAACCCGCCTGAACCTTACTCCTACATTATTTGGCATGACAACACTGAACACACATCCCAATAAAATTAATTCCCTGCTGGATCCAGCATTCATGCAACGTCTGGACCGGCTGGATGTTCTGTCCAGAAAGATTCTTGCTGGGAAAATGCAGGGCGAGCGGCGAAGTAAGAGGAAGGGGCAGAGTGTTGAGTTTGCAGACTACCGTAACTACGTCGTGGGTGACGATCTGCGATTCGTAGACTGGAACCTTTACGCACGACTGGACAAGCTGTTCCTTCGTCTGTTCATGGAAGAAGAAGACCTCTCTGTCGCCATTGCTCTGGATATCAGTGCGAGTATGGACTACGGAGACCCCAACAAGCTCAACTACGCTAAGCGCGTAGCGGCTTCGTTGGGCTATATCGGGTTGACACATTACAATCGTGTTAATCTCTACACCTTCTCTCATACCATCATGGACATGGCTCAAGGGATGCGTGGCCGACGCCCTGTCCCCAGGATGCTTGAGTTTCTTGATCGGCAACAGCCTGTCATGACCACTCAGACTAGCGGTAATCTGCTTGCGTCATGTAAACGTTTAGCTCTGCTTCAGCGCCAACCCGGGGTTATCGTGTTGCTCAGTGATTTTTTCGATAAAGGCGACATCGGCCAATCACTCCGCTATCTTGCCGGTGATAAACACGATGTCTTCGCGATCCAACTATTAGCTCCGCAGGAAGTGAACCCGGAAAAAGGCAACGTGTTGGGCGATCTGCGTCTGCGTGATATCGAAGATGGTGACATCGCAGAGGTCAGTGTCGGCCCGGCTTTGCTGAAGCGATACCACGCCAATCTTCAGGCCTACTGTCAATTCGTCCGGGAACAGTGCATCAGGCAAGGCGTGACTTACCTGTTCAGTGAAACCAGCGTATCTTTCGACACATTGGTGCTGAAATATCTCAGACAGAAAGGACTGCTGGGATGATCATATGTGTGACACTACATCAACATATATCATGAACCACACGCTCATGGAGGTCTATCCATGAATTTTATATCACCGGGACTTGCACTTCTTGCAGCAGCGATCGCAGTGCCTCTGCTTGTATCTTTATATTTCCTTAAGCTGCGCCGCCGGGTAATGACAATCTCATCAACCCTCCTGTGGAAAAAAGCGATACAGGATATGCAGGTAAATGCTCCGTTTCAGCGGTTGCGTCGAAGCCTTCTGCTGTTGCTTCAATTGCTGATTCTTGGGGCGGCCCTAATCGCCATGGCCCGGCCGACTCTTGATGCAACCGCTGTTTCGGGACAGCGCACGGTCATAGTGATCGATCACTCCGCCTCCATGAATGCAACTGACGTCTCACCAAACAGACTCGACCATGCCAAACAAGCCGCAATGAGACTGATCGACAATCTGGCTGACGGAAACTGGTCCGACATAGACGAAGCCGCGTCGACGGATGGGGCGATGATCGTCAGTTTTGCCCAGCACGCACAGGTTCGACAGACCTTCACCAACGACCCGGCCTTGCTGCGAAATGCGGTCAGGATGATAGAGCCAACGGACCAGATCAGTCTACTTGGACCAGCACTCCGCTTGATTGAGCCCTATGCCAATAGTTCAGATGGAAATCTCGTGGTCTATGTCATCAGCGATGGTCGAATTCGTGATCAGAACCTGAACCTGTCACTATCTGGTGCAACACTGAAATACATCCCGATCGGGCAGTCAGACATTACATCCTCAGACGATACTGATAATCCGGGCAACGTAGGCATCATATCTTTTACAGCTCGTCGTGATTTCGACAAACCGGAAATCGTTCAAGTTTTCGCCAAGATCGCCAATTTCGGCCACAATCCGATCAAAGCTAATCTTACGCTGTCGCTGGATGATCGACCGATACGTGTTCAACCCATCCAGCTGGCTGCGGCAACAAGCACACCACATCCATCCACAAGCGAAACTTCACCATCGACAAATATCGCTGCGGTAAAATTTGATTTTGTCTTGCCCGGCACAGGGCTTCTTACCCTGTCACATGACTATCAGGATGATCTGCTGGTGGACAATACGGCTAGGCTAACACTGGCGCCGGCGCGTCGACTCCGTGTGTTGCTTGTTACTAAAGGAAACGCATTTCTAGAACGTGGCATCCGAAGTTCGGGGGTCCGCCGGTTAGCACTGATGACACCAGAGAAGTTCGAAAACCAGACACCCGAAACATTACGACGTGGTGACTGGGAATCGTCCGGATTAACTGGTGAAGGTTATGACGTGATTGTGTTCGACAGCTACAGCCCGAACACAATACCTCTGGTCAATAGCATTTACTTTGCCTCAGCCCCACCCATTAAGGACATCCAACGCGTCGCCCCACGAGATGACGGAGACGAGCAAGCCGAACGGCTTCTGGAATGGGATCGATCACACCCGCTGTTACGTTATGTATCACTGGATGATGTGATTGTGTCTAGGCCAGGACGTCTTGTTGTGTCAGCGAATGCCACCGTGCTGATCACTGGCCGGAGCGGCCCGGTCATGGCGGAGGTTATACGTGATGGTGTACGCCACGTTGTGGTGAGCTTCGACGTGTTACGCAGTAATTGGCCGATCAAGATCAGCTTCCCGGTGTTTCTTGGCAACATCATGCAGACTTTAGTGCTTGGCGGCATGATGGAGGGGGCCGGAGTGTCTTACCATACCGGTGATATCGTATCCATACCGATTAAATTTGATCGGCCGATCACCTATAACGGGCCGGACACACTGACGGTCCGTCGTACTCAAGGCGCATCGGTACTCCCGCCGTTTCGCAGAGCCGGTGTATACGAAGCCCAAACGACAGTTGATCCTCCTTATGACCTGTTGAGCGTGAATCTGCTGGACCCTTCGGAGAGTGATATTCCACCCGCTTCGGTACTGAATGTCAGCACGATGTCAGGAAATACTTCCGCTCATACCGCGGGGATTCAACGTGAAATCTGGCAATGGTTCATATGGGCTGCGCTGGGCGTTATGCTAATCGAATGGTTGATTTACACTCGCCGTATGCACCTGTAACCTGCAGACTATCCGATATCTACCGAGTCAATCACGCTACAGGTTCGCGATCGTGTTTACGGGGCTTGAACTCACCCACCAGATCCAGCTGAATCTTGCTGACCGTAAATCCTGTCCGATGCTGCAGCTCATCAATCAATTCAGAAGGGATATGTTCGAGGATGCGTCGACCCAGGTCGTCCGGAGCGTCAGCGACCTGACCGGTCTTTCTACATCGCAGATGTAGGTGGTCTTCGCCAGCTGCGTCGTATCGGGTTGATCCGTTGCCCCCACATCCTGATAACTTGTATGCCAATCCGGCACAGCACAGGGCTTCGAGTGTGTTGTAAACTGTGGCAAGACTTATACCCTCGACCCGTGACTTAACGGCCTGGTACAGTTCGTCGGCTGTGGGGTGGCCGCAATGACCACATAAGGCCTTATAGATCGCGCGGCGCTGCTTCGTACATCGCAACCCATGTTCTGAAAAGAGATGTTGAAGTGTGTCCGCCATAGCTCAAAGGATCCGAAAACCAGTACCCAACCACGCGGCTCTGTGAATCCTACAAGACAGGAGGCCGGTAGCGAGAAGCCCTAAAACCATAGGGACTGTTTCCTTACAGGTCCAGTCACACCCAGGTTTTCGACTCGGCCCGAAGACGGTCATGATAAGCCTGCCCTTGTCCCTAGGGCCCCACGTGTCAGGCAGAGTTAAGAAAAGTAAACTATCGACCTATGGCCAAGAAAAACAGCCCGAACAAGGGCCTTACATACGTCCAGGCCGGTGTCGATATTGACGCCGGCGACCGTACCGTTGACCGCATCACCGCCCACCTGAGGCGGACCTATGGCCCACGCGTCCTCGGTCGTGATGGGGCCTTCGCGGGATGCTTCCGGCTCGATTACAACGAGCGTCTGTTTAAGCGTAATTACAAAGACCCCGTCCTGGTCGCCTGTACTGACGGCGTGGGAACCAAGGTCTTGCTGGCAGTCAAGATGGGCATCCACGACACCATCGGCCAGGACTGCGTGGCCATGAACGTCAACGACATGATCGTCCAAGGGGCGGAACCCCTGTTCTTTCTGGATTATGTGGGCGTCCACAAGGTGATCCCCGAGCAGATGGAGCAGATCGTCAAGGGGGTGGCCGACGGCTGCCAACTGGCAGGATGTGCCCTAATCGGTGGCGAAACCGCAGAAATGCCTGACGTGTAC
>RFGN01000233.1 GCA_003696645.1 Gammaproteobacteria bacterium
GGCACCAATCTTCTGGCCAAGTGCATGATCTTGATGGGCTATCGGGATTGTGGCGCAATCGCCGGCCATCTCATGTCCGGTGCCACGATTGCGGGGCGATTCAGGCGCTATCTGTGGAGAAATCCGAAAGATGCATATCTGATCGGCATTGACTCTCCCATTGAAATGCCGAAGTCCGCCATAGATCGAAAATTGAGAAAACTTCCCCTCAGAGCTTTCCTTACCGCGCACATAGGTTATAGCGATGCATTATTGCTGAAGGCCCTGAGCATGGGGTTTGCGCCGCTGCTTGTCATTCGTGACCCCAGGGCAATCCTGGCATCGTTTGTCCCCTATGTTGTTCGTAAGACGCAGCACCCTCTCCACCGGGCATTCGTGACGATGACAGATTCTGAGCGCTATTCGGCGGCCTTGCATGGGGGCCAGTTTGGCAATGTCAGGCTGATGTCGCTCCGCCAGCGCTGCGAGGCATTGCAGCCCTGGCTTGCCAATCGCGCCGTGATGACGATCCGTTTTGAAGATATTGTCGGCAGCCGAGGGGGCGCTTCAGATGCCAGGCAACTGGAGGTGCTCCAGCAATTATGCCAGCGGCTCGGGCTGCCGGAAGAGAAGGCCTCGGAGGTGTCCGGAAAGCTTTTCGGGCCTGGGAGGGGAACCTTCCGGAAGGGCCGGGTCGATGCCTGGCGGGATGAGGTTCCGGCCGACATCATTGAACAGGCGCGGGACGAACTGGCAGATATTATCCGCGCTTGGGGTTACGTGTGAGCCGTCGGGCAATCAAGCCGATCTTCCTGTTTTCATTACCGCGTTCGGGCTCTACGCTGTTGCAACGTCTGCTCAACGCAAGCGATGAGATTGCGACCGTTTCCGAGCCGTGGATTCTGCTTCCGCTCATGTACGCCGGGAAGACGGAAGGGATTTATTCCGAATATCATTGCCGGCTGAGCGCCCAGGCGCTGGAAGATTTTATCCGTATCCTCCCGAATGGAATGGATGACTATCAGCGGGCGATTCGAGCCTTGGTGATTGACCTCTATGGGAAGGCCGCCCCTGCGAGCAGGTTTTTTCTGGACAAGACCCCCCGTTACAGCGTGATTGCGCCCGAAGTTGCCGAATTGTTTCCGGATGCGCGATATATCTTTCTCTGGCGAAATCCGCTGGCTGTTGTTGCCTCGTGCCTGGATACCTGGTGGGGCGGAAAGTGGAGCGTAGGATCATACAAGATTGACCTCTTCAAGGGGCTTGAACGGATGCTCGCAGCGCAACAGCTCCTGGGTGAGCAGGCCTTGTCGCTTCGTTTTGAAGATCTGCTGAAAAAACCCGAGGATGAACTTGGACGCATTGGCAATTATCTTGGACTCAAAGACACCATCGGCGTGTCTCTGGAACGCGGTTCGGGCCTGAGTGGTCGAATGGGGGATCCGACCGGGATAAGGAACTACTCTTCTGTGAGCGAGGAGCCATTGGAAAAGTGGAAGGCCACGCTGGCCAACCCGCTGAGAAAAGCTTGGTGTCGCAATTATCTGGGTTGGATCGGCCGGGATCGCCTGCGGCAAATGGGCTATGATATGACGGGGTTGCTGGAGGATATTGAGGCACTGCCGTTATCGATGTCGAATCTCCTGTCCGATTTGTATCGCATGCCGTCTTCGGCTTTCAAGGGCGCCCTGGATTTCTATCCGCTCAAACACAAATTCCGCGCTTGGCGCGAAGGACGGAAGGTATATGCGAATCGCTAATACGACTTCCGAGCGGGTGACGGGTCTCGAATATGTTATTATTCTAGTCCTTATCCTCAATTCATCGCATATTTTCTTGCAGGGCTTTCAGGATGCCATGCTTGGCGTCAGCGCCGTGGCCATGCTGTTGCTGGCCTGGTATAGAAAGGCTCGATTTACTCCATCATTCCTGCTCGTGTGTGCCTGGCTGTTGGTTTGGATTGCCTGGGTTGGCCTGATCCATGATGTGTGGAGCGTCAAGACCGTTGCAGGTTTCTACTGCCGGGTTATCCTAGGGTTCTGCGCTGCGGCCATTCTCGGCATCCGGCTGTTTGTGGCGTTTGAGGCGCTGGTTTACCGGTTGACATTGATCAGTCTGCCTCTTTTCCTGTTGGGGCTGCTTGTTCCCCAGGTCTTTGAGCTGATCCATCGCCTGCTATCGGTGGCGCCCGCGATCTTTCAGGTGGATGCAGGATGGTGGAACCGGACGTCCAAGGACAGCCTGATGGTGTACACCTTCTGGCTGGATCGAATGCACCAGAATCACGGGTTCATGTGGGAGCCAACCGCTTTTGCAAGCGTGCTTCTCCCAGCCCTCGTGATCCGAATGGCGGTCAATCGTTTCAAGATCGATCGCCATGTGACGGTGCTATTGCTGGGGCTAATGTCCACATTTTCGACCACGGGTTTTATCGCCGGAATGCTGTATCTTCCGCTGTACTGGTGGAGTAACAGCAAGAGAAACGGCAAGGTTCTGATTTTAGTCGTTGCTTCGATCTTGCTCCCGGTTATTGCGATGCAAGACTTTGTTGCAGACAAGGTGGTCGCTGAATTCGAGCGCGGAGACCAAGCCTTGCCGAGGGTTGGAGGATCGGCAGGGACAGCGTATGGTAACAGTCGTTTGTCGAGCTTTATCTGGGATATGCGCGACTTTGTCCATAACCCGATTCTTGGCATCGGTTATTTTTCCGAGAATCGTTATTCGGGAGAGAATCCGGGGAACAGTGTCAATGACGTATCGGATACCCTTGTCCGTTTCGGGTTGATAAACACCATTATGTTTCTGGTCATGTACTGTGTATCCTTCATCAAATTTTCAAGGGCATATTCCGCAAGGGGGTGGCCTGTGATCATTCTGATGCTGCTCACCCTTTGTTGGTCCGAGGGGCTGGTGCTTCTGCCGCTGTTTCTGGCATTCCAGTTCTATTCCATGACCAGAAAAAATGCTGTCCCAGGAGTTGGGCAGCCCGGGGCTTCGTTCCGGTGGATCCATGCATGAGCAGCGGGCCGGGACTGTGAGCAACAATTCCGGGGCGCTTGCGATATGGGCCGGGGCGCTGGTTGGTTCATTGTTTCTCGTCTCGGTCGCTGCCGAACAATCGGCGGGAGATGAGTGGGTGGCCGTGAAAGAGCGTTGGCTTGCTGTTGAACCCGGCTCCATTCTCGATTTTTCCCCCAAGGCTATCCAGCCGATCAAAGAATCAAGAAGGATGACGGCAAAAGGGTCTGAATTGCTGGTGGCGGGTAGGCCCGTCCACCTGATGATTGCGGATTCCTCTTTTTTGGAGGCGTTCGGCGGCTTCCCCGACCATGATGGGGCACGGAGGTATGCCGACGAGATCGTCCGACGGGGATACAACATGGTAAGTCTTGTGGGTTTGCACAGGGCTCTCTTGGAGGAGCGGCGGCATCAGAAAAAATTCAAGGAGACGATCGACCGGCTGGATTATTTGCTTGCGCAGTTGAAACGGCGAGGCGTTTACTGGGAGCTTGATGTTTTGACGAAGCTCGGGAAACGAAGTCCGCATTCGGACGGAGGCGACCTTCGCTACCGGCTGTACTTCGATGAAAGCGCAAAGCGTGTATGGAAAGATCTGGTCGATACCTTTCTGTTACGGGTGAACCGTTATACAGGCATCCCGATCCTGAAGGATCCCGCACTGGCCATGGTCACACTAGTGAATGAGAACGATCTGTTTCAGGCGGTCAGAATCGCAAGCCGAAAAAAGGGATTCCTTTCCAGAAGCACTAGGAACGGGCTGAACCAGGCGTTTCGTGTCTGGCTGGCAGCACAAAAAGGGGGAGCCTCTGCCATCAGAGCGGAGGAAGGGAGGCGGCCGGATATCTTCAAGGTGAAGAAAAACAGCCCTGACATTGTATGGGTCCAGAAGTTCTGCCTGTATCAGGAAGAGGAAATGATCCGGTGGATGACCCGATATCTGCGGGGCAAGGGGTATCGGGGCTTGATCAGCGGGTATAACAATGACGCGCAACAAATGATTTCGGCCCTTCCCCGGGTGCTTCTGGATGTGGTTTCCATGCATGCGTACCATGATCATGCGCCCGTTATCCGGGCCTCAAAGGAAACCGGACCGCTGCGCAAGCATCATATGCGGAGTTCTCTGGATGACCGGTTGGCTTATGTGCGAAAAGCTGCGATCAAACGCCTCCATGGTAAGCCCTTTATTGTGGACGAATACAATCACGCATTCCCCAATCCTTGGCGAAGGGAGGCCGGAATCGTGTTTCCCGCCATGGCCGCCTACCAGGGCTGGAATGGCATTGCCAGGTTCTCCAATCCCATCGTGTTGGAATATGGAGGGTCCCACGCCCCTCGACGAAGATATATAACAACATTCAATGTTGGCATGGATCCTGTCGCCCGGGCGGGAGAGGTGCTTTCCTTTCTCTTATTCAAGCGCGGGGATGTGAGCACGTCAGCGTCCTCTCTGGTCATTGATGTGCCGGTATCCATCGTCGCCAACACCAAACTTGGCTGGCAGCGCTGGCCGGCCTGGGTGACGAACCTCGCCTTGGGGAACAGGATCGCCACCCTGCTGTCAGAGGCGGGCGGCAAGCATTCGCTCCCTGCGGGCATAAAAATTGTGAATCTGCTGAAGCCGGGTTCCCATTCCGGGTTGGCTACGGGTCATCCGGATCAACTGGGCATGGATTTTCAACGCCGCCTGTTCCGGGTGGCTACGGCGAGTACCGAAGCGGCCTGTTTCGACGGCCATCTTCCCGTCAGGATGAAGCATGTGGTTGTCAGTCATGCTGACGGACCAGCCCTGGTAAGCGTTTCTTCGATGGATGGCCAGCCAATCCATGCGAGTTCAAGAATGTTGATGCTTGTCGTATCCGATGCCCGAAACAGCGGCATGAAGCTGCATGGAGGAGAGTTGGAAGATAACGGTCGGCTCCCCGTGCTGATTTCCCGGCGCAAGGTGACGATCAGTCTTGAACACGCAAGGCCTGAAAAACTCAAGGTGTTTGCCCTGGACATGACGGGAAGGCGAGTCAGGCGTCTTTCCGCTCGGGCTTTTGCCGACCGAATCCATATCGAGATAGATAATGTTGTTGCGGGGCAACCAAGAATATATTTCGAAATCAGTGACAAGTGACCGCGGCGGGAGCGCAATGAGAGCAGACGGACGTTGGACAACATAACAAACGATGGCGGGGGAGAAAATGAAGCTATATGCTATGACACGCATGGCTACTGTCCGGGCTGCAAAGCTCCTGGTTTTTGCGAACAAGCTGTGCCATGGCGTTCGTTCAGTGTTGATTTTTCAGATGGGGAAGGTTGGATCGACCACCATCGAGCATACCGTTCGGGGCATGGGACTGGGCATCCCGGTATACCATATTCATCGTTTGAGCGATGCCGGGATTCAAAGGGTGGATCGAGCGAATGAACGGGCATCGGACTGGAAGTATCCATGGAATCTGGCGGTCTCCAAGGCGATTCGGAATTGCCCGGAGATCATTGACAATGGTTTGTTCGTATCGATCGTTCGCGACCCAATCGCGATCGCTGTTTCTTCATTTTTTCAGACCTGTAAACGGCATAGGCCTCACCTGATATCGGGCAATTCGATTGACACCGAACTGTTGCATGATGAATTGTTGCAGCTTCTTCGGAACTATCGTTACGGGGATACCTGGATAGAGGAGGAAATTCATGGCTGGCTTGGGATCGACATTTATGCTTTTCCATTTGACCGCCGAAGAAGGGCGCTTGTCGGGGAGGCCGGCAACAGGAGGGTGCTTTTTCTTCGAATGGAGGATTTCTCGCAAGGGACCGAAAGAGAGCTAGCAGCCTTCCTTGGAGCCGGCGCCAAACAGGTTTCCCTGAGGAATGCGAATGTCGGCCAGGAAAAATGGTATGGAAGGCAATATCAGGAGTTTGTTTCTTCTCTGAATCTTCCCGAAGATATGGTCGCTTCCATCTATGCGAACACACGGTATGTTCGGCATTTCTATTCAGCGGAAGAAATCGAGGGGTTTCGGCGCAAGTGGTGCAAGGTATGATCAGGGTCGGTTCCCATGGCTCCGAACCAAGTCGAAATGTGAGTGAAGGATGCTAAGTAAAATTATTCTCAGGCTATACCATCTGGCATACGGCTTGCACGAGCGGCGCATCCCGGTTTTGCCGAAGATGATCGTTTTGGGGATTCGCATTATCTTTTCCTGCGATATCGGTTTGGGAGCCAGGATTGGAAACCGGTTCAATTTCTGTCACGGCGGGCTTGGAACGGTGATTCACCATGAGGCCGTGATCGAGGATGGCGCCAGCATTGGCTCCTGCGTGACGATCGGCGGCAGCCGAAAGGGGCTGGGTGTTCCTGTGATTCGCAAGCGGGCGATGATCAGCACGGGCGCCAAGGTGATTGGCCCGATTACTGTGGGGGAAGGCGCGGTTGTAGGGGCCAATGCCACGGTTACGAAGGATGTGCCGGACCGGTCACTGGCTGTCGGCTCTCCGGCGCGTGTGGTGAAAACAGACATCCGGATCGAGGATTACAGGTGAAGCCGCTTCCATCGGTTTATGTGGCGCTGCCCACGCATAACAGGCGCGATTCCCTGGGCAGGTTTCTGAGAAGCCTGCGGGAACAGGACTATGCGCATATTCAGGTGGTGGTTTGCGATGATGGTTCGACCGACGGCACGGGCGAGATGCTGCGGGACGAATTTCCGGAAGTAGCGGTCGTGCAGGGCACGGGGTCGCTTTGGTGGACGGGGGGCATGAATCGTTGCGTCGAATACATCCTGACACGGGCTGGCGATGGAGATTACGTGTTGACGATCAACGACGATGTTATCTTGCCTCCTCACTACATTTCCCAGAAGGTTGACAGGGCGAGAGAATTTCCCGGTGCGATTATCGGTTCCGTCTGCGTTTACATGGAAGATGAGGACAAGATCGAAACCTCGGGGATGATGGTGGATTTCAGGGCAAGGAAGTTCTGCCCTTTGGTTCCTCATGGCGCCCGTAGAAGCCGGCTGAACGTGAGCGGGATGGTTCCGGCATCGCATTTGCCCGGCAAGGGCGTCCTGATTCCTGTAAGTGTATACAAGCGCATCGGTCTGTATGATGGGAAACATTTCCCACACTATCATGCGGATTCCGAATTCACCTTCCGGGCTTTCAAATATGGCATCAAGGTTTATGTGGATTTCGATTCCGTGGTCAGAAGCCAGGTAAACCTGTACAATGCGGGAAGGTCTTCGTCTAGACCATCGTTTCGACAGGTACTTCATTCCTTTTTTAGTCCGTACGGGCTGAACTCTTTCCAGGCATACTGGAACATGGCCTGTCTTCATTTTCCGGAGGCAAAATGGGATTTTCTTCTCAGGTCGTATGCCAGGATTACTGGAGGAATGTTGAAAAGGGCCTTGTTTGCAAATAAGAAATGAACATCCTGTTTCTGACAAAATCCGTTATTGATCATCATAATTTTTCTCGAAGCTTCCAGCTCGCCCGGGGGCTTGCGGAACTGGGGCATGAGGTGACCTTCGTTGCGGCATCCGTGAACGGCCGGGGGCTGCGGGAGACAAGGGACGGAGTTAACCTCGTAGCTTTTCCCGATCCATTGCCGTACCGGATCAAGAAGGGTGGTCTGAGTCCGATTGATATCGTTTCCCGGCTTTGGTATTTGTGGAGCAAGGATTTCGATCTTGTGCATGTTGAGACCGGCTACCGACCGGTGACCGGGATTGTCGGGCACTTTTATGCCTGGCGCAAGAATATTCCCTACGTTTGCGAGTGGTGGGACTGGATCGGAAGGGGGGGGTTGTACGACAGAAAGTCGTTTCTCTATCGCTGCACGCTGGGGTTGCTGGACGATTACTTTGAGGAGTGGGATAAAAAACATGCCGATGGGGTGATTTCAGTCTCTGAGGTTTTGAAGCAGCGCGCGATCAGCATCGGGATCCCGGAAAGTAGGATCCGGGTGATTCATGGAGGGGCTGACCGGGATCTGATACGGGAATATGATAAACGGCAATGCAGGGAACAGTTTGGCTTTCCCCAGGATGCCTTTCTGGCCTGCTATGCCGGTGTGGGTTCCCACGAGGCCTATGATCTGGAGCCTTTCCTGATAATGGCGAAGAAGATGAAGCAGAAGCATCCGAATTTCGGTTGGTACGGAACTGGAGGCGCATTGAAAAAGGATGTTCGCGAGCGTTTTGGAGTCGGGGAAGAATATTTTGAGGGGGGGTGGGTTGATGGCGACTGCTACGGTGCTTACCTGGCTTGTGCAGATGTTTTCTTGTTGCCGCTCCAGGACGATCTTTTCAACAGGGCCCGCTGGCCAAATAAATTGGGAGACTATCTGGCCGTCGGTAGCCCGATTTTGGCGACTCCGGTGGGAGAGCTGCGGGAATTCTCGAAGCGATTTCCGGGCGTGCTGAGTCTGGTGGAATGGAATGAAGGTAGTCTGATGAATGCGATTGAGGAATGGATGCGGAACCCGGAAAGGGCGGATGCATTAAAAGAAAAACAAAGGCTCATTGCCTGCGGAGAATACGCATGGCTTGAAAAATCGAAGCAGTTGGAGCAATTTTATTTTGATGTGTTACAAAAATGATTGATACCAGCATGGGTCGTTGACATTGCAATTTCTAACTTTATGGGTGCTCCGGGATAGGTTTGAAAAATAATAATGATTTGAAATCCATATTGTATGTGATGGGGACTGGGCGCAGCGGCACCACGATCATGGATATTCTTTTGTCCAACAATCGCGGAATGACCGGATGCGGCGAGATTACCCGCCTGTTTGGCGAAGGCGTTTTCGAAGATGACTGCGCCTGTGGCAGGGAGGTCAGAAGCTGTCACCTCTGGAGTCCGGTTCTTGAACGATTCTCCGGGCAGGATCGGGAGCATCTTAATGCCGTGATCCGCGCAGTGGAGAGACACGGCCTCTTCTTCTTCCTGGCTGTGGGCTTGAGGCCTAAAAAGCTTATGATGAAGTATGCGGCCCTGAATCAAGCGTTGTTTGAAGCCTTGTTCGAGCATGGCGGCAGCATTGTTGATTCGTCGAAATATGCCTCGAGGGCCCTGCTTCTTTCAGAGTTGTTTCCGGGCAGGGTGAAAGTGCTTTGTCTGACCAGGTCTCCCGAAGGATTGATCAATGCTTTTGCCAAGCGGGGTGTGGAGCAGCCGCCCAAATCCCTTTTGGGTGTGGCCCTGTACTATTGCTACAATGCATTGTGTTTTAGATTCGTAATTTCTAGGCTGAGGGGAGATGTCGTAAAAATTCGGTATGAAGACATGATTGCGGATCCAATCGCCGTTTTGTTGGAGATAGAGCATGATCTCGGCATTGATTTGTCGGATGTTCGAGCGAAGCTGATTAATGGAGAGGGGCTTGATCCAGGGCATATTGCGGCAGGGAATAGGTTGAGAAGAAGGAAAAATATTTATTTCAAAAAGGGGCTGAAGTCGGAGTCAGTCCAAGGCGTGGCTAAGCCTGTAGCCTTATTAATGCGTTTGATCGGTGGCTTGCTTGGTTTGAATCCTTATAGATTTAGGGTGCGCAAAAGGCGAATATAGCTGTGCGCTAGCATCTTGTTTGGTATGATTGGACGGGGGGCAGGTGGAGTGAGTTAGGTTAGTAAAAATGACCAAATTAGACCCGAATAGTCGGAATCACGAAGAGGAACCTATCTCTAATGGTTTTTTGCTTGGCTTGTGCTGGTGAGAGGAGTATCCGCTGATGTTAATAGATTTCCTAGATTACTGAGAAAAGTGGCATTAGGAGGTTTTGTGAAAGTTATCAAATGGCGGGGGGTTGCTAATTTTCTTGGCATCAGGGTGGATGCGTTGACCTACAAGGATATGTTTGCTCTGGTGGACGACTGGATTAAGGATAAATCCGGTCGTTCGCATCATATCGCATGCATTAATGCTTACTGTGCCACGCTTGGGTGCCATGACAGTCGATTGAAAAGGATCTATAACGGCGCCGATATTGCGGGTGCTGACGGCATGCCTTTCGTTTGGTGGATAAGAGCTATCCATCGTCTGCCCTGCGACCGTTTTGCGGGTCCAGATATCATCCTTAAACTGGCCGAGCACTCGGAAAAGACGGGCTACACCTTCTATCTCTATGGTGGTGCGGAGGATGTGGTCGTGAAGATGAAGAGTTATCTGGAGGCTCGATATCCACA
>RFGN01000234.1 GCA_003696645.1 Gammaproteobacteria bacterium
CTCGACCTGCATCCAGCGGGGGTAATCCGCCGCCCCCTGGCGCATATTCTCCTCGGCAAAGGCCTTGACCGCCTCCGCCGTGCGCCGCGGCCAGACGCCGACCGCCGCATGATTGACATAGACCAGACCCTCCCGCAGCGGGAATTCATCTTCAAGAAATTCGGCCAGGCTCATATGTCATTCAGCGATCTTTTCACCGATTGCAGTCTGCAAAGCTGAATCCGCTTTGCAGCCCTGGACCGGCACTTCGATTTCGCGTTGACGCGGGATTTGAATCGGGCCACTCTTTCTCCTCGTGTTTGGGGGATAATATCTGACAGGAAGGGATTATGTCCGTAGATATGAGCAGAAAACAAGGAATTAATTCCTCGAATCACCACCGTTGGGCCTTCCGCGATAGGAAATGTGATGGCTGATCCTGCTATTGTCTTTGCCTGCAATTTCGATGCCAGCTTTCGATCACTGACGCGCGGGTTTACTCATAACGAAATTCCACTATTTCGGGCGATGAAGTCTGCTTTAGTAGGACTAAGCGGAAAGTTCCGGATTGAGGAATACCACGGCACCTCTCATCAGGTTATGTTTCGTGGCAATGGCTCTTTCGCGCGATCGCATGCTCGTTGTGAGTTAAGTGATCTCATGATAATTACTTATTCGTCAATTTCTCACCATGCACGACTAACCTACTTACAAGCAAAATCAGAAAGGGCAACTCTACCTTCCGTTTGTGGAAGAGCCTTTTCTGCAAATCTCGAACAGTGGTTTCTGCTTTCAGCGAGGCCAAATATTGTGGGCGTGGGATCGTTTAATCCCCCTGCTGACTTATTATCAAATGCACTATTACCCTCAATAGGCTCTTTCGCATTTTTCTATAAAGATTCGCGTGGCGATTTTCAGACGTACTATGCCACAGCAAATTATATGGCACCGCCAACAACCTATACCCAAAGATATGGGAAACTCCGAGCAAAAGGCCCATGCATGGTTGTCAATAATTCAGGTCATGCGGAATGCTTGGCTGCATGCGGTAACATATCCTTTGCAGAAAGCCTATTCCGTTTGGAAATTGGAACGCCAGTACATAGAGCAATACCCCAGAGTTTATCTACGCGTAACTGGCTTGCAGCCAACCTCAGGCATCAAATTCAGAATGCCAGAGAGACAAATAGGCCATCTGACCTTGCTCAAGAGCTATTAGAACTACTTGAGCCAGAAGAAAGGCAAACTATCTCTAGTTCCTTTGGCGCGAAAAACTTAATTATCATCAAATCTGGGGCAGAGCCCAACTCATCATTTAACCCGGACGCGCTAAGGAACCTCTGAACAACGAGTTTTTATTTGGTCAATCCAAGCCAGAAAGCGTCACAAGGGGTGGATTCTGCCCCGTGATCCCCGGCTATTCGGCCCTGATTTGGCCTGTTCCCCATCATCCGGACAGACCTATCCTGTCAAGGCAAGCTTCCGGCTTCGCATCAGGTTGGCAAA
>RFGN01000031.1 GCA_003696645.1 Gammaproteobacteria bacterium
GAAGAAGTCACTTGGGGCCGTATGCAGGAGTTGAAGGCCACCAATCCCTATCCGGGACAACCTGCCTTCTTCTCTAGGCTGTCCACTTCGACAGGCAATCTGTCCATCCAGATTTATCCTACTCCGGCTACCGGACAAACCATCAACATTGTGTCCTCTATTACGCCTACCAAGTTCACACTGAACGATACGGATACTACGGAGATCAATGACAACACGCTTCTGGTCATGGGTGCTATCGCGCACGCCGATGCCTTTGTGGGCATGGAGCGCGGATACATGCAGCTTTACCAAGCCATGAAGCGCGAGAGGTGGGTAGCTAGAAACCGCAACCTAGACCTTAGAGTACAGGTAGAAGATTACCGATGACACTGTATGCAATCCGCAGGCAGGTTCCTGTAAAGGGCATGAACACCGTAGCCCCAGAACGGGCTATGGAAGAATCTTTTGCCCCTGTCATTGAGAATGCATGGTATTATGACGGAATCACGCTCCGGCGTAGGTTATGCAAGTCCATTGATTCGGAGTTCTCTGCGGCAAACGGTACTCCTAAGGAAATGTTCGAAATGCCTGTAGCTGGCGGCTCGAATGGCTTCTTTGTGCAGTCCAGTACTGGCGGGATTTACCAACGAGCAGGTACATTGTTTAACGCTCCGCTCATTACTGGATTCACTGGAGAGTTAGGGCACACAACGTTGAAGGATAGCAGTATTGTAGGAGACGGTGTTTCTGCGGCACTAATCTGGAACGGTACAAACTTTGTGAATCTCCCCGCCTCTGATATACCGCAGCCAGCAGGCGATGCTACCGTTGGCAATATATTCATTACCCACCAATCACGGTGCTTTGCGGCAGGAAATGCTAATTTCCCGCTGACTGTATTTGTATCTGCCCCCAGAGTTGGCTCTGGTGAAGGATTGTATTATTGGAATCAACAGACAACAAGCCCCGGTGGGGTTATTGGTGATATTTTGGATGTCGCCTTCGACCTGTCTGAACCTGACGTTATTACTGGCCTCACGATTCATCGTGGCTTCCTTGTTGTGTTTTGCAGGAATCACATACTATTTTATAATGTCACTCCATCCCAAAACGGAGGCATAAGCGCAGACCTA
>RFGN01000235.1 GCA_003696645.1 Gammaproteobacteria bacterium
GAAGGAATGCTTCCTCCGTCATATCCATGGTTGCCATTCCGAAGTGCTGGAAGGCTTTGACCAATTTCTGGTAGTTTTCTTTTGATCTTTTCACCCAAACATCCAAAACACCTGTGCTTCGAAGATAACCGTGCAAAACGACTGCATAATCTCCAACCATGAGGTATGCGACATTCTGGTCATATAATGCAAAGAGAAAATCCTCAAAATCTTTATTGAACCTCAGGCATTCATTGGCATCTTCTGCATTGGCTTTTGTCCGGTTCATTGCAGGTGGACTTTCTGGGGCATACCCATACACCTGACTATTGACAAAATTCAATGCCTGTAATCGCTCCAGAGCCGGACGTGTCAACCAATAAGCACGGTTGTCATCGGCTTCTTGGAAAGTCTGCGGTTTGCAAAAATTTCTATCCAGGCGATACATAGACAGGAATAATTAAGTCACTCATCCAAAAGGACTTGAGGCAACGGGTTACACCCCGTACTTTGAGACGAAAAGATAGAAAATGTACTCAGCATTTGGTTCACAGGATTGGATTCGCAAACTGAAGCCCCGCAAGGCTTTTCAAAAGCGCAAAACTCCGGCACATTCAGCCGATGCACCTTCAAACGGTCCCAGCTATTCGAAACTGCTGTTTTCATCCGCCGAAACAGTTCAGCCTTCAAAGAGAAAAACGAACCTCTCGCCAATCAACAAAGCCACTGTTTCATTTCCAATGGGTGTCATTCTTCTGGTTCTGATTGCACTGGTTGTCTCCTGGTGTCTAATGGAGCACTTCGTCTAAATCTCACTGTTTCACCACCTTCACCGATCCTTGAATTTTTCCGTCGGCAATGACCTGCACCAGGTACATGCCGTTGGCGAGGTCTTCCAGTTTCCAGATGATTTCACCGAAGGCAGTAAAATCACCTTCGATGCTTCCTCCCATGTCCTGTCCGAGGGTGTTCAGCAAGCGGATTTTGACCTGGGGCGCTGGCAGTTCCGTCAAAAACCGGAGGTGCAGCTCATCGGTGAAGGGGTTGGGCCAGGCTTCCAGTTCTACCTCCTGCCCAGTGCTGCAGGCAGGCCAGCCGTTAGCATCCTGGATCTGAAAATTGTCAAAGCCCACCTCCAAGAAATCGTATTCCGGATTGTAATCCGAGGCGCTGACGATGAGACGCATGTTGTCTGTCAAAGGAAGTAGCTCCGTAATGTCAAAAGGCCCGGATGGCCGCCAGTCCTGCACATTTTCATCGAGCATTTCCACCACCACTTGTTGCGCCCCGTTGTCGATGGAGATCACCAGGGTGTCGTTGCCGGGAAAACCCTCTCGGGGTTCAAAAAACCAGGATTCGTAATAGAGCATGGGCTTGCCGTAGCAGGAAGCCAGTGCCATAGGCTGAGAAGTCAGCACAGCAGGCC